>NZ_JAFCAC010000050.1:0-4230 GCF_018588165.1 Thermoanaerobacter sp. CM-CNRG TB177 | reverse complement strand
TATGGTTTCTATTCTTTTATCTGTTGCATTTAATTATACAACTAACCAAAAATTAAAAAAATGTTTGATCCATAAATTTTTGTTTGATTTAAAAGTTGTTTTTTGCTAATATTATATATGGGCAAAACTATTATAGAAGGAGAGATTTAAATGAGCATACATATTGGGGCTAAAGAAAACGAAATCGCTCAAACGGTGTTGTTGCCAGGAGATCCTTTAAGAGCTAAATATATAGCAGAAAATTTTCTTGAAGATGCAAAATGTTACAATGAAGTTAGAGGAATGTATGGTTTTACAGGATATTATAAAGGGAAAAGAGTGTCAGTTCAAGGAACAGGGATGGGAGTACCTTCCTTGTCTATTTATGTAAATGAGCTTATAAACAGTTACAACGTGAAAAATCTTATAAGGATAGGTACTTGTGGCTCTTTACAACCAGATATCAAGCTTAGAGATATAGTAATTGCCATGAGTTCTTCGACAGACTCTGCAATAAATAAAATTAGATTTAATGGTATGGATTATGCTCCTACAGCAAGTTTTAAATTATTAAAAAAAGCCTATGATAAAGCGATGGAGTTAGGGATACAACCTAAAGTAGGGAATATTCTTACAACCGATACTTTTTATAACGATGACCCAGACAGTTGGAAACTATGGGCGAAGTTTGGTGTTTTGGCAGTAGAAATGGAAACGGCAGGACTATATACTTTGGCTGCTAAGTACAATGTAGATGCTCTTACAATATTGACAGTGAGCGATAGCTTGGTTACCGGAGAAGCAACGACAGCTGAAGAAAGGCAAAAGACTTTTATGAACATGGTAAAAATTGCACTAGAAATAGCTGAATAATAATTTTTTAAAAGAGGATAACCTTGTTTATCCTCTTTTAAAATAATCGAAAAAGGAGCTGATAGTTGATGAAACCTTTAAAATTTAAGCCTATTTTTATGGAGAGAATATGGGGAGGTACTGCATTAAGAGATAAATTTGGATTTGATATTCACGAGGGTAAAAAAATTGGAGAATTGTGGACAATATCTGACAATAGAACAGCTGTCAGTGTAATTGAAGGTGGAGAATTTGACGGGCAAAAATTAAGTGATATAACTTACAAATTTTCTGAGGATATATATGGCAAGGGGGTAAATTATCAAAGATTTCCTTTGCTTATCAAAATAATTGATGCGCAAGACAAACTTTCTGTCCAAGTTCATCCAGATGATGAATATGCTTTTAAATACGAAAATGGCGATTCTGGAAAAACAGAGATGTGGTATATAATAGATGCAAAACCAGGGGCTAAACTTGTATGTGGTTTAAAGAAAGGAACTACAAAAGAAGAATTTAAAAGGCTATTGGAGGAAGAAAGATTAGAAGAATGTTTAAAAGAAATAGAAGTAAAACCAGGAGATGTTGTTTACATACCTTCAGGGATGGTGCATGCTATAGGTGAAGGAATACTTATTTGTGAAATTCAACAAAATTCAGACCTTACCTATAGAGTGTATGATTACAATAGAGTAGATGAATTCGGCAGGAAGAGAGAGTTACATATAGAAAAAGCATTAGATGTTATAGATTTTAATTTAAAAACAGATAAAATAATACCTGAATTTGAAGAAATACAAGGCGGACGCATATCTCACGTTGTTAAATCTCCATATTTTCAGGTAAGTATAATTGAAATAAATAAAGAAGTAGATATAGATACAAAGGGAAAATTTAACACTTTAACAGCTGTAGAAGGATATTGTAAAATTGCCTATACTGAAGGCACCACTGAATTAAAAGCAGGAGAGACTGTATTAATACCTGCTTCTATTCCGAGTTATACAATAGAGGGAAATTGCAAGGTGCTCAAAGCTTATATATAGAAAGCGTAAATATTGACAACCTTTTATTAAAATTGTATAATAAAAAAGCAACGAGTGGGGTTATAGCTCAGCTGGTCAGAGCGCTACGTTGACATCGTAGAGGTCACAGGTTCGATCCCTGTTAACCCCACCAATAATATGAAGGCTTTCCGCATCTATTTAATGTCGGAATTTTTATTTTGGTGCCGTTTTGGTGCCCCAAAATTTTTCTATTTTTTGTATGGCTTCTTTTTTTATTTCAGGAGTTGTAGCTAAAAATTATCCTACAGTAACTGGACCGCTGGGGGATATATACCGGCCTTAGGAAAATGGAGAACTATGCCGGGTTTTTTGTGGCCTGCGACCTGCTCTTTCTGAACGCAGAGCTCATAAAAGAATTGCTCAACGGCTTCGAGAGCTTCAATGTGGTGTGCTCCCGATACCGGGACTGCTGGAGCCTCTTCACGCCGTCTACAACAAAAACTGCATTGATGCCATCGAGGTCCTTCCATCGAGGTTATTATTGAAAAGAGTGGTCCCGTTCGGATCAGGGACCTTTTTGTTCTGGTCAGAACCCGCCTCAAATTTTTTGCATTAATACCAGTGAAGACTATGAAAGAGCGCTGTTGTTGGAAAAGGATTCGATTCCGGTAAATCGATTTTTAAGGAGGGTTCACTCGTGACCTTACTGGAACTTGCCATAATACTGGGAATATCCAGGATCGGCGGTTATCTGGCTGCAAGGTTCAACCAGATGAACGTACTGGGCCAGATCATCGCCGGCCTTCTCATAGGACCTTCGGTCTTCGGCTTGGTCCACTCCGATTATGTGCTGGAGTTCATGGCCGAAATAGGTGTGGTCCTGCTAATGTTCCTGGCAGGCCTCGAGACCGACACGTCGGAACTTATAGCGTCAGGATTTTCGTCTACGGCCATCGCCGCCGGAGGGGTTATAGTGCCCTTCGCTGCAGGTGCTTGGGGCGGACTGGCTGCGGGTGTTACCCTGCCCGAGGCCCTGTTCCTGGGGACCATGTTGACAGCCACCTCTGTCAGTATAACAGTGCAGGCACTGAGGGAAATGGGAAAGCTGAATTCAAAAGAGGGTATTGCCATTATGGCTGCTGCGGTAATCGACGACGTGATAGGTATAATCGTCCTCACCTTTGTGACCGGCTATATCTCCGGTGGAACCAGGATCCTGCCGCTGATGGAGAAAATAGGAGTATTTGCGGTCGCAGTGGTAGTTATTACAGTCGTGCTTCGGAGATACGGTGAACGCATAATGGAATTAATGAGACCGGGAACCAGGATCATAACCTTCGCCTTGGTACTATGCTTTAGCGTGGCTTACTTCGCCGAAAAGGCGGACATTGCCGCCATCACCGGTGCTTACATAGCGGGCTTGATTCTTTCAAACTACAGTACAAAAGAAAAAATTGTCCGCGGCATAGAAGAAATAGCCTACCTTTTCTTCACGCCCATATTTTTCATCAGCATCGGACTGAAGACTGATGTAAGGGCTGTGCTAGGCGATATCGGCTTCAGTCTTATCATAATAGCCATTGCTGTGCTCGGCAAGATCATCGGCTGCGGGCTGACGGCAAGGCTCGTGGGATTCAACTGGAGTGAGGGCTTTACAGTAGGCGCGGGCATGGTGCCCAGGGGAGAAGTGGTCCTGATCATCGCCAACCTGGGCTTGAAAAAGGGTATTGTTTCCCAGAGGATTTTCGCTGTTTCGGTGCTGATGGTTCTTGTAACTACTCTTATTGCCCCGCCGCTTTTAAAGCTGTTTTTCCATAGGGCAGAAAATACAGAAAACGGGGAGTGAAGGCAATGTACCTGATCGTTATCATCCTTAACCGGCCAGAACTTTTAAAAAAGCTCCTGACGGTAATGAAAAGGAACGGGGCCAAGGGGGCCACGGTGCTGGACTCCATGGGTCAGGGCGTTATTATGAAAAGTTTTGAAGAAGACAGGCCAATGATCGCCAGCATTAAAAAATTGAAAGAAGAGGGACTTTTCGTGAATAAGACCATCCTTTCGGTTATAGAAGACAAGCAAAAGCTCCAGAACATAGCCGATGCCGTAGAAAGAGAGATAGGTAGTTTCGCCGAAGACAGCGAAATGGGTATAATGTTTTCTGTGCCCCTCAACATGGTTAGGGGCGGTAAGCTCGGCCGTTACGATGGGCCATTCGAATAAGAAAAGACTCTTAGAGTTGTGCTCATGTAAGGAAGCAGGATCAGTAAGGACCGTAGCCTGCACAGTAGCTATAAAAGCAAGAGACTTTAAATTGCATATAAAAAGGTTTGCAACAAAATAAGAGGTGCAAAAATCGCACCTCTTATTTTGTATATTCTTCAATGTATTTTTT
>NZ_JAFCAC010000049.1:0-11221 GCF_018588165.1 Thermoanaerobacter sp. CM-CNRG TB177 | reverse complement strand
GGGAATAGGCACTCTCTGAAAGGGCGGACTATAAATAGCCCAGCCTTCTAAACTGGAGAGTTTGTCACAGTTTAGATGACCAGGTTATGATGGCTAATATTAGAGAAGTTGCTAAAAGAGCGGGAGTTTCTGTTGCAACAGTATCAAGAGTTTTAAATGGCAGTGACTCGGTGTCTGAAGAAACAAAGGAAAGAGTATTAAAAGCGATAAAAGAATTAAATTACCATCCTAATCTTCTTGGAAGAAATTTAAGGCGGGCAGAAACAAGAATGATACTGGCTTTAATGCCTAATGTATCAAATCCTTTTTATGCACGTGTTGTAAAGGGAATAGAAGATGTAGCTCATAAAAATGGATATAATGTAATGCTTTGCAATACTGATTCTGATATTAATAGAGAAAAAGCATATCTTGAACTTTTAAAAAACAGGTTAGCAGATGGTGTTATTTTTATGGCACCAGTGATGAGCAAAGAGGAATTGACTTTGATAGGACAAAATTATCCTGTTATTCAATGTTGTGAATACATAGAAGGGGCTGGAGTATCATATGTATCTATAGACAACTTTTCTGCAGCTTACAAAGCTGTGAAGCATTTGATAGGATTGGGACATAAAAAAATAGGATTGATAAGCTGTGAAAATAACTTTGTATCTACGAAGCAGAGGGAAGCGGGTTATAAAAAAGCTCTTGAAGATTCAGGGATAGAATTTGACGAAAAGCTTATGAAATACGGAGATTACAGCTTTAAAAGCGGAGTAAGAGCAGCGAAACAGCTTTTGGCGATGGAAGAAAGGCCTACTGCTATATTTGCAATCTCTGACATCATGGCTATTGGAGCTATAAGAGCGATAAAGGAAGAAGGGCTTAAAGTCCCTGAGGATATAGCGGTTGTAGGCTTTGATGATATAAGCTTTGCTTCTATGTATGACCCTATGCTTACAACTATTTCACAGCCAAAATACGATTTAGGATGTGTTGCTATGGAACTACTGATAAAGCACATAAGTGGCAAATTAGAAGAACCACAGAGGATTTTTTTAGAGCATGAGCTAATAATAAGAGAGTCGACAGTAAAATAAAGAATAAAGTTTTGTCTTAAAAATACAAATTTAAATATAATTAGGGGAGGAATTTTTATGGTAAAAGAGAAACTTAGAGTAGGAATTATAGGTTGTGGAGGAATTGCTTTTGGCAAACACATGCCCTCTTTGGCAAAACTAGACAATGTTGAAATGGTGGCCTTTTGTGACATCATAGAAGAGAGGGCTCAAAAAGCGGCAAAAGAATATGGTACAAAAGACGCGAAAGTGTACACAGATTACAAAAAACTTCTTGAAGATAAAACAATAGATGTGGTTCATGTCTTAACTCCCAACAAGTCTCATGCAGACATAACTGTTGATGCTCTTTATGCAGGAAAACATGTAATGTGTGAGAAGCCTATGGCTAAGACTGCTGCAGATGCCAGAAGAATGGTGGAAGCATATAAGAAAACAGGTAAGAAACTCACTATAGGGTATCAAAATCGCTTTAGACCAGATTCTCAATATTTACATAAAGTTTGTCAAAATGGTGAATTAGGGGAAATATATTTTGCTAAGGCTCATGCTATACGTCGCCGCGCGGTACCTACATGGGGTGTTTTCTTAAATGAAGAAGAGCAAGGTGGTGGGCCTTTAATCGATATAGGAACACATGCCCTTGATTTGACATTGTGGATGATGAATAACTATAAGCCTAAAGTTGTAATGGGAAGCGCCTACTATAAATTAGGCAAAAAGGCAAATGCTGCGAATGCTTGGGGACCATGGGACCCTGAAAAGTTCACAGTTGAGGATTCAGCTTTTGGATTTATAGTAATGGAGAATGGGGCTACCATTATATTAGAGTCCAGTTGGGCTTTAAATACTTTAGAGGTTGGCGAGGCTATGACCACTTTGTGTGGAACAGAAGGCGGAGCTGACATGAGAGATGGACTTCGCATAAATGGAGAAAAATTTGGAAGGCTTTATACAACTAAAGTTTCTACTGATGTAGGTGGAGTAGATTTCTATGAAGGTAAATCAGATGACCCAGGATTTTTAGAAGCAAAAGCTTGGATTGATTGCATCATAAACGATACAGAGCCTGTTGTAAAACCAGAAGAAGCTCTTGTAGTAACTGAGATACTAGAGGCTATTTATACATCTGCGAAAACAGGAGAACCAGTATATTTTAACAGGTAAATGGAGGCTTTTGTATGGAAAAACTTAAATATGCATGTGTTGGTGCAGGGTCAGTTGCTGATTACAAACACTTAAATGGTTATTCAAAAGTAGAAGATGTTGAAATTGTAGCCATATCTGATCCGGATATAGAGGCTGCAAAAAGATTAGCGGAAAAGTACAATATACCTCACGTTTATACAGATTATGAAGAAATGTTTGAAAGAGAAAAACCAGACTTAATAAGCGTATGTACTCCTAATTATTTACATGCGCCTATTTCTATAAAAGCTATGGAAAAGGGAATTCATGTGCATTGTGAAAAACCTATAACTCTAAATGCAAAAGAAGCTTATGAGGTCATTGAATCAAAAAATAAATACAAAAGGAAGTTTATGATAGGATTAAATAATAGGTTTACAAATGAATCTTTCTTTGTAAAAAGATATATAGAGGAAGGGTATATAGGCGAAATATACCATGTAAAGACTGGCTGGAGGAGAAGGAGAGGCATTCCTGGAAAGGGCGGATGGTTTACAAATAAGAAATTGTCTGGAGGAGGCCCATTAATTGATTTAGGTGTACATTTTTTAGACTTAGTCTTGTATTTCATGGGATATCCTAAAGCTCAATCTGTGTCAGCAGCTACTTATTCTAAGTTTTCAAATAGCAACAGTTTAAACAGCTGGAATTATGCAAAAAGCGGGGATGGAATTTACGATGTGGAGGATATGGCAGTAGGCTTTGTAAGGCTTAAAAATGGTGCCACAATTGACTTTGAATTCAGCTGGGCTTCCAACATTGAGGGAGATTACAATTACTATGAAATTTTAGGTAATAAAGGTGGCATATGGTTTAAAAACGGACAGCTTAAAGTATTTTCGGAAATTGTTGATACGTTGATTGACATAGTTCCCGACACCAATTATCCAAAGTCGCCTTTAAATGAATTTGAACATTTTGTTGACTGTATAAAAAATGACAAAGAGCCTCTGGCTTCTGCTGAAGAAGGGGCAATTCTCATGAAAATAATAGACGGTGCCTATGAATCAGCTGAAAAAGGTAAGGAAATAGTTTTAGGTTAAAGGGGGAAAAAATTAAAATGAGCATACCTATAGCACTTCAACTTTACACTTTGAGAGAGGAGACACAAAAAGATTTTACAGGTACTCTTGAAAAGGTTGCGGAAATAGGATACGAAGGAGTGGAATTTGCAGGATATAGAGATTTAAAAGCTTCTGAATTAAGAAAAGTGCTTGATAGATTGGGATTAAAGGCTGCTGGCAGTCATGTAGGACTCGATTTATTAAAAAGTAATCTTGAGGAAGTGATAGATTATAACCTCGAAATAGGCAATAAATACATAGTCTGTCCATGGAATGAGTACAAGTCAAGAGAGGATTATATCGAAACAGCAAAGTTGTTTAATAAAATAGGTGAAAAGTGCAAGGAAAAAGGACTTGAGTTTTGTTATCACAACCATAATCACGAATTTGAAATATATGCTGGAGAATATGGACTTGATATACTTTACAAAAATACATATAAAGACCTTGTAAAAGCCGAAATTGATGTGTATTGGGTTACATATGCGGGAGTTGACCCGTTAGAATATCTTAAAAAATTTTACAATAGACTACCTTTAATTCACTTAAAAGACATGGATAAAGAGGACAGGTCTTTTACTGAAATAGGAAATGGAATTATCAATTTTAAAGAAGTAATAAAAATTGCAAAAGAAAATGGAGTTAAATGGCTAATTGTTGAACAGGATGTGTGTAAAAGACCTCCAATTGAAAGTGTGAAAATTAGTTTTGAAAATTTAAAAAAGATTTTAGAGGAGGAAATGTAAAATGTATTTAGGATTTTTAACAGTATGTCTTGGGAATATGCCTCTTAAAGAAAAAGCTAAGTGGGCAAGTGAAAATGGGTTTAAATCACTGGAAATTGCCTGCTGGCCTAAAGACAATACGAGGGATTATTCTGCAAGTGATATAGATGTAGAAAATCTTACACCCGAAGAGGCGGAAGAAATAAAAAAATATTTTAAAGAATACGGGCTTACAATTTCATCTCTTGCATATTATGACAACAACCTTGACAGAGACCCAGAAAAGAGAAAGTTTATAAACAATCACTTAAAAAAGTGCATTGATGCAGCTAAAATGCTTGGAACTGACATGGTAGGAACTTTTATAGGAAGAAACATTGAAAAGAGCATAAAAGACAATTTTGATGAATTTGAAAGAGTCTTTACTGAGATAATAAGCTACGCAGAAAATAAAGGAGTAAAGATAATTATTGAAAATTGTCCAATGGAAGGATGGCAAATTCCAGGACTTCCTGGCACTATATCCTTTGCACCTGAACTTTGGGAGGAGATGTTCAGAAGGATACCTTCAAAAAACTTTGGTTTAAACCTTGATCCCTCACACCTGGTGTGGCAATTTATAGACTATATTGATGTGATACCACAATTTAAGGACAGAATATTTCATGTACATGCAAAAGACACAGAAATATTTGAAGATAAATTTAAAAGATATGGAGTTTTCAACAGACAACTTTATACTAACCCAAGAAGTGAACTGGGGTATTGGAGATACAGAATGCCAGGAATGGGAAATGTAGATTGGGGCAAATTTATAAAGACTTTAAAAGACAGTGGGTACGATGGAGTAATAAGCATTGAACATGAAGACCCTGTTTATGAAGGTAGTGAAGAGAAAGTTAAAGAGGGACTTATTTTAGGCCTAAATCACCTAAAGCAATTTATATAATTTTAACAAAGCCCAACCGATAATTAGGTTGGGCTTTGTCTGTGTAAAATTTCAGAAGCAGGTTGCTTTAATGAATTTAGCGTTTACAATAGTAGATAACATAGCCACCGTTTTGAACGAAGTGTGCGACCTTGAACCGAGCAAGTACTAAACTTATTTTTAATGAACCTTTTGTCTTTTATTACAATACCTGTTATACTATATTTGATGGAATAAATTTGTAGGGAGGGAATTGTTATGTTTAAAGTGTATGTTACAAGGATGATTCCTGAGGAAGGGATTGAACTTTTAAAAAAGTACTGCGAAGTCGAAATAAACCCAGAAGACAGACCCCTTAAAAGAGAAGAGTTACTTGAGGTAATAAAAGACAAAGATGCTGTTGTGACCCAACTTAATGAAAAAGTTGATGCAGAATTCTTTCATACAGCAAAAAATTTAAAAATTGTTGCAAATTACGCTGTAGGATTTGACAATATTGATCTAAAAGAGGCGACTAAGAGAAGAATCTATGTTACAAATACACCAGATGTTTTAACAAATGCAACAGCAGAACTTGCATGGGCACTTCTATTTACAGCAGCTCGAAGGGTTGTTGAGGCTGATAAATTCACAAGAGAAGGAAAATTTACTGGGTGGGCACCAAATCTTTTTTTAGGTAAAGCTGTGACAGGAAAAACATTGGGAGTAATTGGTGCGGGGCGGATAGGACAAGCTTTCGCTAAAATGTCTAAAGGGTTTGAGATGAAGATTTTATATACTGCAAACACTCCCAAAGAGGAATTTGAAAAAGAAACAGGGGCAAAGTACGTTGACTTGGAAACACTTTTGAAAGAATCGGACTTTGTATCAATTCATGTGCCGCTAACACCTCATACACGCCATTTAATAGGTGAAAAAGAATTAAAACTCATGAAAAAAACTGCAATTTTAATAAATACAGCAAGAGGCCCTGTTGTAGATGAAAAAGCCCTGGTGAATGCATTAAAAAATAAAGACATTTATGCAGCAGGTCTTGACGTATATGAAAAAGAACCAGAGATTACAGAGGAGTTAAAGACTTTAGATAATGTAGTAATACTTCCACATATAGGAAGTGCTACAGATGAAGCAAGGAGAGATATGTCGGTACTTGTTGCACAAAATATAATAGACGTAATAGAAGGAAGAACGCCGCGCACCCTTGTAAATAAAGACATATTGGAGAAGTAAATTTTTCGGAATCCCTAAAATGGGATTCCTTAGTTTATTCTTAAAAAACCATACAAACTAATAAAAAAATTTTAAAACAAAGAAGGATTTTTTGGATTTATGTAGAATTAATATATTAAAGTCAATAAAATCCACAAACAAAAACAGCATTTCCAACTTGAAACTGTGTTTTGTTTTTATTTGCTTTATTTTATGTTTTGAGCAAAATAAAGACAAATTGATATTTTTAGGAGTGGATGTAGATGCTGGTTTCGACAAGGAGAGATAAAATCAAAGAAATCATTTTAAAAAAGAAAGCCGTTAAAGTCTCTGAGCTTTGTGAGATTTTCAAAGTTTCTGATGAGACGATAAGAAGGGATTTAGAAGAATTGGAAAGGCAAGGACTGGTAGAAAGAAACTATGGAGGCGCAGTACTGAAAGAAAATATTATTATCCCTCCACTTGTCAAAAGATTTAAAGAGCATACAGAAGAAAAGCAAAAAATTGCTGCAAAAGCGTTAGAAGAAGTAAAAGAAGGAGATGTCATTTTTTTAGATGCGGGTTCTACTACTTATCACATAGCCCGACTTCTTAAAAATTTTAAAAACATAACTGTTGTAACAAATGCTTTAAACGTTGCTACAGAATTAGCCAATAATCCTAATATTAATCTTTTTATTACTGGTGGAAAATTAAAAACTGACAACCATTCGATGGTAGGCTTTGAAACAGTAAATTGCATTGGTAAATACAACATTGACATTCTTTTTTTAGGGACTGGTGGCATCTCCTTAGAAAAAGGTCTTACGACTTCTGATATTTTTGAAGCAGAAGCTAAAAAAGCCATGATAAAATCAGCTAGGCGAGTAATTGTCGTGGCTGATAGTAGTAAATTTGGAAAAGTTGCAATGGTATCCTTTTGTACTTTTGATAATGTAGAAAAGATAATAACTTCTGGAGAACAAAACAAAGAGATAATAGAGGAATTAAAAAATTATGTAGAGGTTGAAGTGGTATAGAAAATTCAATAAGGAGAAGATGGCAATGGTTGAAAAAGGTATATTGGAAAAACTTACTGATTTTTTGTTAAACCATTCATTTGTATTATACCCTAATTCATTGAGAAAGTTAAAAGAAGACACATATATTTTTGTGGCAAAAAAAGATGCTGATAAAAAAATAGGGATTTTGACAAAAGAAAATTTCAAATTAAGTTCCCCATATTTTGCAGAAGATAAAAATGTAAAAGAAATAGATTTTTACCTCAATCTCTATCCTTTAAGTTTTGAAAATTATTTGATATTGAAAAACTTTGGTATTTCTCCTACACCCTGTAGGCAAAAATCTTCTTTTGGCACAGGAGATAGACTGGGGCTAGTGACACCTGCTCACATAGTGGCTTTAAAAGAATATCCGGTATTTCCTGTATTAGCTCAACAATCTCCAAGAGAACTTGAAAAAACCCATAGAGATTTTAAAGATGCCCTTTTAAAAGTCATACTTGGGGTTTTAGAAGCAGGTTATACTGGAGAATTTGGTGCAGATGCCGACCACATAAAAGATGAAAAATATCTATTAAGAGCTATTGAAGCAGGCTATACAATGTACACTCTTGATGTAAGTGAGTTACTAACCAAAATTTCAGACATTTCCTCAAATCAAGTGATGCAAATATCTCCACAAAGCAAAGAGATAATAGAGGCTTTTAAAGGCAAAAAAATTAGCATTTCAGAAGAAGAGTATACAATTAGAGAAGATGAATTGTATAAATCTGCGCTAATATATGAAAAAGCAATGAATTTTGTAGAGAAGGTTTATAGCATACTTAAAGAAAAAGTGAAAGACTTTGATTTAGAGATTTCTATAGATGAAGGAGAAAAAGATACAACAGTAGAAGATCACATATTTGTAGCAGAGTATTTGCATAAAAAGGGAATAGACTTTTGGAGTTTAGCACCTAAATTTCCTGGGGAATTTCAAAAAGCTATAGACTATAAAGGGGATATAAATAAATTTGCAGTAGAACTAAAAAAACATTATGCTATTTCACAACAATTGGGAGGCTACAAATTAAGCCTTCATTCAGGTAGTGATAAATTTAGCATTTATGAAATTTTTAGTGAAGTCACTCAGCACAGTTTCCACATAAAGACATCGGGTACTAGTTGGCTTCAAGCGGTAAATCTTATATTTGAAAAAGACAAAAAACTTTTTTATGAACTTTATAAAATTGCTTTAGACAATTTGGAAGAAAGTAAAAAAGCATACAAAGTTTTAATTGATAAAGATGACTTTGCCGAAGAACCAAATTTAGAAAATGCGCAAATTCTTTCACAACCAGAGATAAAGCAACTTTTCCATATTTCTTATGGAGTTTTACTTGATGAAAAGAAAGAAGAAATATACGATGTTTTAGATAAATATGAGGAAGAACATTATCAATTTGTTTCAGCTAATATTAAAAACCATCTAGAAAAAATATTTAATAAATAAATTTGGGAGGCATAAAAAATGGGTGTTAAAATTGCCATTGTAAATTCCAGCAGTTTTGGCAAGCATTTTCCTGAACATATTGAAAGGTTAAAAGCGTTAGGAGAAGTAGAAAGATTTGAACTTCCCCACGATATGAGAGGGAAGGCATTAGCGGAAAAGCTAATGGGGTATTCTGTAATAATTGCCAGTGTCAAGCCATATTACGATAAGGAGTTTTTTGAGCATAAAGACAAAACTCTTTTAATAACACGTCACGGCATAGGTTATGATACAATAGACATTAAAAGTGCTACTGAAAAGGGAGTTATTGTAACGAAAGTTGAAGGCATTGTAGAAAGGGAAGCTGTAGCCGAAAACGCTATTGCACTTTTACTAGATGTTATGAAAAAAGTAAGGTCTGCCTCACTTAAAGTGAAAGAAGGAAAGTGGGGGGAAAGAGCGAGCTTCATTGGATATGAAATAAAAGACAAAGTTGCAGGAATTATAGGTATTGGGAATATTGGAAGCAGAGTTTGTGAAATCCTGAGATATGGGTTTGGTGCTAAAGTAGTGGCTTATGACCCTAATCTTTCAGCAGAAGAAATAGAAAAAAGGGGAGCAGAGCCTGTCACATTAGAGGAACTTTTAAAGAGGGCAGATATAATTTCTTTAAATGCTTCGCTAAATCGCGACAATTATCACATTCTTTCTCATAAAGAATTTGCCATGATGAAAAAAGGTACATTTATTGTCAATACAGCAAGAGGAGAACTTATAGACACAGAGGCTTTGATTAAGGCGTTAAAGGAAGGAATAGTTTTAGGAGCAGGGTTAGATGTTATAGAAGGGGAACCTATTGACGAAAATCATCCCCTTTTGGCATTTGACAACGTCATAATAACGCCTCATACTTCTGCATACACTTATGAATGCCTAAAAGGCATGGGGGACAAAGTTGTTTCTGATGTAGAGAAAGTTTTAAGAGGAGAAATACCTGAAGGGGTAATAAATCCAGAAGTTTTGGAGGGTAGGCCATGGAAAAAAATTTAATTCTTTCCGTTGACATCGGTACTACCAATTTAAAAGCTGGAGTTGTAGATGAAAAAGGAAATATTTTAAGCCTGTACAGAAAAGAAACTCCGGTAGAAAAAGGAAGCGATGGAAAGGCAGAACACAATCCAGATGTTCTTTTTAATGCCTTTGTAGAAGCGGCAAAAGAAGCAGCAAAAGGCTATGAGGATAAAATTTCTTTAATTGTGCCTTCTTCCTATATGTTTGGGCTGATTCCTGTGGACGAAAAATTAAATCCTTTAATGGGAGTAATGACTCTTTTGGATTTACGTTCAAAAGAGATTTTTGAAGAGCTTTTAAATGAAGTAGACATAAAAGAAGTCTATAAAAAAACAGGATATACTCCAACTTTTCATGCTCCCTTGTTTAAAATATACTGGATTAAGAAAAAAAGGAAAGAAATCTTTGAAAAAACGCGGTTTTTTTTGAGTTCTAAAGACTTTATTTTACTAAAACTTTTAGGGGAACCTTTTACAGAGCCCAGCATTTCATCTGCAACAGGATATATGAACGTAAATACTTTAAAGTGGGATGATTATGTACTTGATATATTAGGAATTGATAAAGAAAAGCTTCCTACAATAGTCCCATCGGAAGAAATTTTAATGGACCTTCCTGATGATGCAAAAAAAATCTTAAGCCTCTCAGGAGAAGTAAAAGTTTTGTCAGGAGTTTATGACGGTGGAGCTGTAGGAATAGGAATTGGCGCTTTTGAAAAAGGAGTAGGAGCTATAAATATAGGTACTACTGCAATGTTTAGGGTAGCCTGTCCTGAAGCTATTTTTGACAGAGAAGATTTAATGAGGCTTCAAACTTATTATCTTTGTTGTGGCGAATGGTTTATAGGAGCTGCTATAAACAATGCTGGAGTTATATTAAAATGGCTAAGAGACAATGTTTTTGATATGTCATATGATGAATTGACAGCGGAGGCTTCAAAAGAGGATTCGGCAAATCTTTTCTTTCTTCCCTATCTGACAGGGGAAAGGGATAAAGAGATAGGTAATATAGCATCTGGCGTATTTTTTGGACTTAAAGATACTCATACAAAGGGTCAAATGATAAAAGCCGCTATGGAAGGAGTAGCCTTTTCTCTGAGAAGAATTTCCGAAGCTTTGAAAGATAACAAGGTAAATATAAAAGAAATTAGGGCAGGAGGTGGAGGGACCAAGTCACCTTTGTGGATGGAGATTTTTTCCTCTGTTTTAGGGTTACCAATTAAAGTTTCTAAGGCAGAAGAACCGGCACTTTTGGGTTCTGCACTTTTAGGATATTATGCTTTAGGAAGATACAAGACTTTAGAGGAAGCTACAAATAAATTAGTAAAAATTGAAAATATATATCGGCCAGTAGAGGATAAAATAAGATATTATAACAGAAAATTTGAATTTTTTGAGAGTTTGACAAAAGAGCTTAAAAGTTTATTTGAACTTCACAGTAAATTATAAAGGCTTTGTAAAGTAAAAATGAAAAAATAGCATAGGATTTCTCATGATAGCTTCA
>NZ_JAFCAC010000048.1:0-364 GCF_018588165.1 Thermoanaerobacter sp. CM-CNRG TB177 | reverse complement strand
TTTTCTTTCCCCTACATTTATCCTTAAGAAAGTGCCATTTTCTTTTACTTCTATTCTTGTGTTGAGATTCCCCTTTTTGCTTTTATCTCCTCTTGAATAAAGGTTTCCTTTTCTTCTTTCTTGCCACTTTGTTTTTAGTTTTTTATATTCTTTCCCATTTATATGGCGCTTTTGAAGTTTTTTAAATAAATCTTTCCCTCCAAAAATTACTTTCTTTGGATTATTCCCTAATTCTTTAGAGGATTCTAATGTGCTTCTTGCTTTCATTATTGCATCATCTACGTATCTTGAGTTTAAGTCAAACATCCCCTGAAGGTCTCTTTTTAATGTTTTTCTATCATAACCTTCTAGAAGCCTTTTGTAT
>NZ_JAFCAC010000047.1:0-312 GCF_018588165.1 Thermoanaerobacter sp. CM-CNRG TB177 | reverse complement strand
ATGCCCTTACCTCACTTGACCTTTCCGGCTTTGTGCAGTTTTCAAGGTCCTTAATTTTGCTTACATTTTATAATAAATAGATAACATGGTGGGCTTAGATGGATTCGAACCATCGACCTCACGCTTATCAGGCGTGCGCTCTGACCATCTGAGCTATAAGCCCATGGTGGAGATGAGGAGATTCGAACTCCTGACCCCCTGCTTGCAAGGCAGGTGCTCTCCCAACTGAGCTACACCCCCATGAACCATGTTATCTCGAGGGCTTTACCCTCAAAAATGAACAGTGAGGCCTCTCTCCTTAGAAAGGAGGTG
>NZ_JAFCAC010000046.1:12842-64925 GCF_018588165.1 Thermoanaerobacter sp. CM-CNRG TB177 | reverse complement strand
TAAAGGTGGGCATTCAGAAAAAATACCCACCCCAACTATTGACAAAGAGCCTTTATTAAAAAGATACTTGATTCAGTGAAAAAAGTATGTTATTATATATAAAGGTGATGGTAAATGAAACTAAGGATAGGAAACAAGGAACTTATAAAAGATATTAATCGTTCTTTAGTAATAAACGAAATAAGAATGAATGGACCTATTAGCCGTACTGATATTTCAAAAAATCTTAATTTAGGATTATCTACTGTTACAAACATTGTTGAAGAATTAGAAAGCCAAAATCTTGTTCATGAAGTAGGAGAGGCTGATTCTACAGGTGGAAGAAAACCTATTCTTTTGGAATTTAATTATAATTACGGATATATTATAGGCATTAAAATTGAGGAGAATAACTTGATATTTGCTTTGACAAATCTTAAAAGTGAGATTCTTGAAAAGAGAGTTGTACCATTTAAAAAAGGGACAAATAGTAATACGGTATTGAACATGGTGGTTGAAAACATAGAAAAATTAATTACAAAGATTCCTTATAACAAAAATTTGATGGGTATAGGAGTCGCAGTTTCTGGTTTAGTTGATCAACAGAGAGGCAGGCTTATATATTCTGGTATGTTAAATTGGAGTAATGTTGAAATTGGTAATATTGTGGAGAATAAATTTAACGTTCCTGTATACGTTGATAATGATGTTAATGCCTATACATTAGCTGAATTGTGGTATGGACATGGAAGAAAATTAAATAATTTTATAGTGGTAACTTATGGTTCTGGTATTGGTTCAGGAATAGTAATTAATAAAAAATTGTATACTGGTGATTTTGGCGGTGCTGGAGAAATAGGACATATGGTACTGGTTGCTGAAGGCAGAAAATGTGAATGCGGACAAAGGGGTTGCCTGGAAGCATATGCTTCAGAAGATTTCATAGTGGATTATATTAAAGATAATATAAAAATATATAGTGAAAGTAAAATAGATCTTACAGAAGATTTATCTATTGAAAAAGTCTATGAATATGCAAAAGAAGGAGATATGCTTGCGATTGATGTATTAAGGCTATCTGCAAAATATTTGGGGTATGGTTTATTAAGCGTGATAAATCTATTAAATCCATCAACAATAATCCTTGCGGGAGAAGGAATGATTGCTAAAGATATTGTTTTACCTGTTATAAGTGATATTGTAAAAAATCATTTTTTCAAAATGCATGAGAAAAAAGTACAGATAAAAGTATCTGAACTTGGAGATGAAGGATGGGTGATTGGTGCTTCAACATTAGCGATTAGCAAACTTTTTGAAGTACCTTTATATGAAGGTCAAGATAATGCATTAACAGTATTTTAAGTGAGTTTAATTAATTTATTTTTAATACTTCATTCACTGAAAAAAGTTGAAGGGAGGGGTAAAGGGAACAAATTAAATAAATATTTGACTTATAAATTTGATTAATAAAAGGGGGAAATTTAGAATGAGTAAAAAGGTGATAAGTGTTTTAGTAGCAGCTATTTTGACTTTGACATTTGTAATGGCGGGATGTAGTTCAAATAATGGCACAAAAAAGACAACTGACAATAGTTCTGTAAACGATACCCAGAAAGTAGAACCTGTTACAATTGAATTTTGGCATACTTTCAGTGATACGGAAGATAAGATTCTAAATGAGCAAATTATCCCTGATTTTGAGCAGAAATATCCCAATATTAAAGTAAAAGCTACGCGCATGCCTTATGATGGATTAAAACAACAAGTAATATCAGCAGTTGCAGGTAATGCAACTCCAGATGTAATGAGGATGGATATAATTTGGGTACCAGAATTTGCGAAATTAGGTGCACTACAACCAGTAGATAACCTTGAAGGTTTTGATGCTATAAAAGAAAAATCATTTAAAGGACCTATGGAGACTAACTATTTCAATGGTCACTATTATGGAATTCCTCAAAATACAAATACTAAGATAGCAATATATAATAAAACGTTATTACAACAAACAGGATTAACAGAACCACCAAAGACTTTTGATGAACTTGTTGCAGCTGCGGAAAAAATAAAGGGAAAAGATAAATGGGGTTTAGCAATCAGTGGAACAGGACCTTGGGGAATTGCTCCTTATTTTCTTTCACTGGGTGGTAAGGTTACTGACGACAAATATACAAAAGCTACAGGATATTTGAATAGCCCTGAAAGTGTAGCTGCGTTGGAGAAATTACTAGATTTATATAACAAGAAATTAATTGGACCATGTATTTTGGGAGGACAGCCAGATACATGGGGTGGTATGAAAGGTAATAATTATCTCATGATTGACGATGGTCCATGGTTTTACAGCATACAAGGAGATGCTGCAAAGCAATCTACAGTACCTGCTTTATTTCCGCAAGGACCTGGAGGAAGCATATCAGTTGTAGGCGGTGAAGACCTTGTTTTATTTAAAAATACTAAACATCCTAAAGAGGCATGGATTTTTATGCAATATATGTTTTCTGAAACACCTCAAAAATTGTTAGCGCAACAAGCAGGGCTTATACCGACAAATATGGATGTAGCTAATTCATCAGATGTCAGCGGTGATCCGATTATTAGCCTTTATGTTCAACAATTAAAAACTGCATGGCCAAGAACACCAAGTCCAAATTGGGGTAAGATAGATGAGACTTTAAATCAAGCTTTTGAAAAAGTATTTAGAGGTAAAGCAACACCTCAACAGGCATTGGATGAAGCTGCAAAACAAATAGATGAATTTTTGCAAAATAATTAAAATTAGTTTTGTAAGAAGGATTAGGAGTGTACTCTTAATCCTTCTTACAAAAAGGAGTTGGATTCAATGTTATCACAGTCTATATTAGAAAATAAAAGTAAAAATAACAAAAAGAATAGCCATTTTAAGCAAAAATTTAAAGAATGGTTTGAGGTTTTGCCTTTTATAGGATTAGGGTTAGTTTTATTATCTGTATTTGTTGTTTATCCACAAATAAAAAATATTTATATGGCTTTTACAAATTACAATATAATGCCAGGGCAACCCAGTGAGTTTGTAGGGTTTGCAAATTTTATGAGAGCGTTTCACAGTGAAAAATTTTGGTTAGCTTTTAGAAATACGGTTTTATATGGAGTTGTTACAGTACCTGGTCAAATGGCGATAGGGCTTATTGTTGCAGTTTTAATTAACAATGTAATTAAAGGGAAAAATTTATATAAAGTTATGATATATATACCTGTAATTACTTCCTGGATAGTTGTTTCATTAATTTTTAAATATTTATTTACAGATGGTAAAGAAGGTCTAATTAATTATGCATTGTTGAAGCTACATTTAATTTCTGATCCTATTTCCTGGCTTCAGAATACATGGACAGCTAACTTTGTAATCTGGGTTCTTGGCATATGGAAGGGTATAGGATGGGTAATGGTTATATACTTGGCAGCACTTCAAGGTATACCAAATGAGCTGTACGAAGCTGCTGAAGTAGACGGGGCTAACCCTGTTCAAACGTTTTTTAAGATTATTATACCGTTAATAAAACCTACCACTTTTTTTATATTGATAAATCTAATTATAGGTGCATTTGGAGTATTTATACAAGTTATGATGATAACAAATGGTGCTCCACTTGGTACAACGGATGTGCTTTTGAATTATATGTATAATAGGGCGTTTTCAGATTTTGAATTCGGATATGCATCTGCAATTAGTGTAATAATTGGTATAGTAA
Organism: Thermoanaerobacter sp. CM-CNRG TB177; assembly: GCF_018588165.1. NCBI lineage: Bacteria > Bacillati > Bacillota > Clostridia > Thermoanaerobacterales > Thermoanaerobacteraceae > Thermoanaerobacter > Thermoanaerobacter sp. CM-CNRG TB177. The sequence goes on along the minus strand of NZ_JAFCAC010000046.1, from coordinate 61,215 downwards.
TTATGGCTATAACTTTGTTACTAAAAAGACTCTTGAAGTATGATGAGTTTAATTATTAAAAGGGGCAATATTTATGGTTAAAAGCAAATTTGGTCAACTTATTATTCATATTTTGCTATTGATTTGTTCTGCTGCCATGGTTATTCCTTTTATGTACATGGTAGCTACAGCTTTGACACAAGATACGTATGTTATGCCATATCCTCCTATTTTGATACCAAAATCTTTATACTTAGGCAATTTTATAGAGGCGTGGAATGCTAACAATTTCGAAAGATACTTTTTAAATAGCTTATTTCTCGCAATAACGAATACAATATTGTCTCTCTTTATTTCTACCTTATCAGCATATGGGTTTGCAAGGTTCAATTTTCCTGGCAAAAATTTAATTTTTAATATCTATCTTTTTACAATGATGGTACCAGGAGTTTTAAACATTGTAGCACAATATACGGTTATTAATGGAATGCATCTTGTTGACACATATACAGGACTTTTACTCCTATATGTAGGAGGAGGAATTGCAGGAAATACATTTTTTTTGAAGGGCTTTTTTGAACAGATACCAAGAGAATTGGAAGAGTCAATTATTATTGATGGAGGTTCTAGGTGGACTATATACAGACACATAATACTGCCACTTTCAAAACCTGCATTAGCAACTTTTGCAATTTTTGCTTTTTCAGGTACATGGGATGAGTTTTTCACTGCATTGACACTAATAAAGACCCCAATAAAAAGAACATTGCCCATTGCGATAAGAATGTTTCAGGGACAGTTTGCAACAAAATGGGGACTTGTATTTGCAGCATCATTGATAGCTGTTATACCAATAATTTTAATATTTATCATATTCCAAAAGTATTTCATAAGGGGAGGTATCCAAGAAGGAGCTTTAAAAGGTTGAGCATACTAGAGTCTTATAAAAGTGTAAGACTTACTGATGCTGCAATATTTGCTGCTGGTGGCGACCATATTGAGCTTGGTGATACGGGAATGCTTTCAAAAGAGTATTTTCCGTCAGCAAATTTAAAAATGTCGGAATCACTTGTAAAAGCTATGAGAAATTACTATGACTTTTTAACAGCATATGAAAATCTGTTAAGAGATGGGCTTAAAGAATCAGATAACAAAATAGAGATACCTGGAATTGAGATAAGTAACAATGGTTCAGCACGAACAGTATGGACATATGCGAAACAAAAAGAAGGGTATGATGTTATACACATGATAAATTTACTTGGTATTGAGGTTTCGAATTGGAGAGATGATCTAGGGAATTATAGTGCGCCACCTATAATAAAAGATTTTAAGGTGAAGTATTACTTAAAAGATGATAATATTAAAAATGTTTATCTTGCTTCACCAGATATTAATGATGGTAAGGTTATGAAACTTCAATTTAAAAAGAAGGAAGATAGTAAAGGTAAATATCTGGAAATATCTGTTCCTGAACTGCAATACTGGGACATGATATTTATTAAAAAATAATTTTTGGAGGAATTGAAATGGAGAATTTGGTAGAAAAGAGTATTAAAATTATTAAAAATAATCAATCAGAATATGGTTCATTTATAGCATCACCTTCATTCCCAACATATCATTTCAGTTGGTTGAGAGATGGCAGTTTCATTGCGTATTCTATGGATTTAGTGGAGCAGTATGCTGAAGCAAAGAAATTTTATCGTTGGGTAAATGAAGTGATAATAAGATATAGTTATAAAGTGGATAAAATTATAGAGAAAATAAAAAATGGCAATAAACTTGAACCGAATGACTTTCTTTATGCGCGATATACGCTGGAAGGTTATGAAGAGAAAGATAGTGGATGGGGTAATTTTCAACTTGATGGATATGGCACATGGCTTTGGGGATTATCAGAACATATAAAAATTACAGGTAAGACGGAACTCATAAATGATTTTTTCAAAAGCATAGATATTACAATTAAATACATTGATAATTTATGGTATTATCCTAATTTTGATGTATGGGAAGAAAATAGTGATAAAATACATACCTCTACGCTAGCATGCCTTTATGGGGGACTTAATTCTATAAACAAGTATTTAAATGATGATAAAGTTAAAGAATTAGCGAATAAAATAAAGACCTATATTTTGACAAACTGTGTTGTTGAAAATAGTTTTGTAAAATACGTAGGAAGCAATAGTGTTGACAGTAGTTTGATATGGCTGGCAATACCTTTTGAAGTAGTTGATGTAAATGATGAGATATTTCTAAATACAATTAAAAGAATAGAAAAAGAACTTTTACACAATGGGGGAATGCACCGCTATAGAAAAGATACTTATTATGGTGGCGGCCAATGGATATTATTATCTGCATGGATGGGGCTTTACTATTGCAAATCAGGTGATTATAAAAAAGCGGAAGAAGTAAAAAAATGGATAGAAGAGCAAGCGGATGAAAATGGATATCTGCCAGAACAGGTACCTTATCATTTAAATAATGAAGTTTATTATCCCTATTGGGTTAATAAGTGGGGTAATATTGCAAAGCCATTATTGTGGTCACACGCTATGTATTTAGTACTTGACTATGAACTTAAAAAGGCAGGTGTACAACTTGAGGATTAAAGATGTGTATCCGTCAAAATCACAATATAGGCCTGGTGAAAAAGTTGAAATTATTGCAACATTTGAGGTAACGGATGATTTAGGTAACTATACTGTATCGTGTACTGTTTTAAATTTTCATGACATACTTTATAAAACAGAAAAAGAATTAAAATTGCATGACGAAAAAGTTGTTTTTGAGTTTAATATAGAAAAAAACGAAAAAGAGATGATGGGCTTTGGGGTTGAAGTGGATTTGTACAGGAATAATAAAAAGATTAACAGTTTATCAACATCGTTTGATATTACCGAGTCATGGAAATTAGCACCGAGATACGGTTTTCTATCGGATTTTTTTGATAGAGATAAAAACGATGATAAAGATTTAGTACAGTTGAACAAATATCATATAAATGTAGTACAGTTTTATGACTGGATGTATAGACATCATGAACTGTTACCCCCGACTAATAGTTTTGCTGATCCTCTTGGTAGAAACCTATTAATTGATGTAGTAAAGCAAAAAATTAATTATGCGCATAAATTTGGTATGACAGCTATTGCTTATGGTGCTGTTTACGGTTGTGAAAAAGAATTTTATGATAAACATAAAGATTGGGCACTGTATAAAAATGATGGAACTGTTTTTGACCTTATAAATTTGATTTACATTATGGATATATCAAAGGAATCTGGATGGCATAATCACATAATATCTGAATTTTTAAAGGCTATTAAATTTGGATTTGATGGTATACACATGGACCAGTACGGTTTCCCCAAAGAGGCTTTAAGTATTGCTGGTGGTGTGAAAAAGATAAGAAGACTAAGGAATGAATTTCCTGTGTTAATTAATGACACAATGGAGTATATCGAAAAAAATGGATATAAACCTGCTTTAATTTTTAATGCTGTAAATAACTGGCCTATTGATACAGTAGCAAGTGCGAAACAGGATGTTGTATATATAGAAGTATGGCCTCCAAATGATACATATCAGGATTTATATAATTTAATTACAAATGCGAAAAAATATGCTCCTGATAAGCAGGTTATTCTTGCAGCATACATGGAGCCTTTTTCAAAAAGATCAAATGTCCCAGTAGAATATGCAGAAAATGCGACAATTATGATGATGGCTACAATATTTGCAAGTGGCGGCTTTCATCTTTTGCTTGGTGAATTAAACGGCATATTAACAGAGGCCTATTATCCTAATTATACAATGATAGACAATGAGAGATTCGTTAGAGAGCTAAGAAATTATTATGATTTCATTGTAAGATATGAAGAACTTTTATATGATTTTAATATTGTTGATAATACTATGACACATACAGGAGGAATAAATGGTGAGTATGTATTTAAAGGTACAAAGTTTTCACCAAAAGCTGAAAAGGATAGCGTATGGACTTTAATAAAAGAAAAACCGGGATATAAAATAATACATTTTATTAACTTTACTGGACTAGAAAGCACAAAGTGGAATGAAGGGAAAGAGAAGAGATCCAAAATTATAAATAATATCGAAGTTATTGCTCTTGTAGTAGAAAAGGTAAAAGGTGTATATTTAGCATCACCAGACATCGATTCTGGTAAACCGAAGAAACTGGATTATGAATATGTACCTCATGAACATGGGAAAGCTATTAGATTTGTTATACCACAATTAAGAGTTTGGGATATGGTTTATATAGTTTGTGAGAGTTAAATTTATGTAATATTTCAAGGATAGATAAATGGGACATATTTGAGCTATTTCTTATATTTAAGCTCTCTTCATTTTATTGCTATTTTTATCTAGAAGATTAGGATAAGCACAAACTTTGTATAAAAATTTTTGAGAAATTGAGGTATTCCTATTTGCTACCATTGTATAATGATGCTAACGATATAAACTTGGCGAGTTATGGTATAAAAAATGAAAGAAATTATGCGAGGTAGATATATGTATTGTCAATAAAGAGTATATATATTACATCTTTCAGTTTCATAATAAAAAACTTGAAACATTAAGTGAGAGCCAATAGAGTCTGAGGAAAGTATTAGATATTATCTATCTAAAAACGACAATTGGTTATTATTGGGTTTCATAGGGTTAAAAATTCGCCAAAAACAGGGGAATTCTTTTGAAAATATATAGCAAAACCACTAATTTTATGATGACTTTGAAGTTATTCTCCGAAAACCAAAAATAAAATGAGGAGGTGTTTTTGATTATGTTGTCTCTTTATAGAAGAAAACTCTTTATAACAATTTTAATAGTAATTTTCGTGTTGTCTAACTTTTTCACATTATTTACTTATCCTATCTCACCAGGAGTTTCTGTTGCTTATGCCGCTTCAACAGGTAATTTGATTCAACGGGTTTATACAGATAAAGCTCGATATAATCCAGGGGATCTTGTTACCATTAGTGCTGATTTAATTAATAAAACTGGTTCGACATGGTCCGGCACTTTAACTCTTCAGATTAATAAACTAGAAAGCCAAATTTACACTGCAAGTCAGTCAGTTACTCTTGCCAATGGGGATTCAACTACAATCACATTTACATGGACTGCTCCACCTACCGACTTTGTTGGTTATTATGCCGGAATTGCGGCAGGAAGTACAGATTTCAATGGAACAGGTATCGATGTAAGTTCCTCTCCGCTTCGGTTTCCTCGCTATGGTTTTATCTCAAACTTTCCTGTTTCACAGACTGCCCAGCAATCCACAGATATAGTTAAACAGATGGTGGAAGACTATCATCTTAATATTTTTCAATTTTACGACTGGATGTGGCGGCATGAGAAGCTAATTAAGCGAACCAATGGAGTTATAGATTCTACTTGGGTGGATCTTTTTGATCGCACACTTTCTTGGCAAACTATACAAAACAATGTTGCAGCAGTTCATTCCTTTAATGCTTATGCCATGGCTTACGCTATGAGTTATGCAGCTCGTGAAGGATATGAACAAATGTGGGGAATCAGCCCTAGCTGGGGTATCTTTCAAGATACGGCACATCAAAGCCAGTTTAACGTGGATTTTCATAATGGCAAGTTTCTGTGGCTTTTTAATCCAGCAAATGTGAATTGGCAGAGTTGGATCATTAGTGAATACAAAGATGCTATCAATACGGCAGGTTTTGATGGCATACAGATCGATCAAATGGGGCAGCGAGACAATGTTTACGATTATACTAGCTTTTCCGTTACTTTGCCTAGTACATTCGCTCAGTTTCTTCAACAAGTTAAGTCAGAATTAGAATCTAATAATGCAAAAAAAAATGTTGTTACTTTTAATATTGTTGATGGTACAGTGAACGGTTGGGGGGCGGGAGAAATTGCTCGTTATGGTGCCAGCGACTTTGACTTCAGCGAGATTTGGTGGAAAGCTAACACATATAATGATCTCCGAAATTACATCGAATGGCTCAGGCAAAACAATGGTGGCAAGCCTGTTGTACTTGCAGCTTATATGAATTACAACGAGGAATACGGTCCAATATATGAAGCTGAATCCGCTATTCTATCAGGCGTTAGTGTCAATACAAACCATTCTGGTTATACGGGCACTGGCTTTGTCGATGGGTTTGAAACGGTGGGTGATTCTATCACGTGGACAATTGACTTCCCTGAGACTGGTGATTATTCGTTTGTTTTTCGTTATGCAAATGCCACTGGTGCTACTGCTACTCGTAATGTTTATGTAGATGGACGATTTCTGGGACAAGTCTCATTTGCTAATCAGGTGGATTGGGATACTTGGGCGACGGACGCGTGGATTCAAATAGAGGGACTTACTGCTGGTACTCATAGTGTGACATTAAAGTATGACAGTGACAATATAGGCGCTATAAACGTCGATCATTTAACTCTTGGAGAGTTTGAGGAACATTCAGTTCGATTGGCAGATGCAATGATGTTTGCTAGCGGTGCTACACACATTGAGCTTGGTGATACTAATCAGATGTTAGCGCATGAATATTATCCGAACCGTTCCAAGTCAATGCGTAATTCTCTCAAGGCAGCGATGAGAGACTACTATAGTTTTGCTACTGCTTATGAAAATTTACTCTTTGATCCTGATATAGTTCCAGCTGACCAAGGCAACCAATGGATTGCACTGACAACCGGACAACCTTTAAGCGGCAACGGAACTTCTGGTACTATTTGGCAAATGATTAAACGCAAGTCTGATTATGATATCATACATTTGATTAATCTAATGGGCAATGATGATCAGTGGCGTAACCCAGCTGTTCAGCCTACTTTCCAAAGCAACATTGGAGTTAAATACTATCCAGGACCTAATGCCGCTGTCAGTGGCGTATATCTTGCCAGTCCGGATCTCGATCACGGTATGACCATTCCACTCACTTATACGACGGGTAATGATAGCCGAGGTAACTATATCCAGTTTGTTGTGCCAAGCTTAAAGTACTGGGATATGATTTATGTAAAGCGTACGATAACCACACCGCCAGATGGACAGTATGAAGCAGAATATGCTATTAAAAGTGGCACTAACATCAATACCGATCATACAGGATATACTGGCAGCGGTTTTGTAGACAACTTTGATGCTAGTGATAAAGGTGTATCGTTTATTATAAATGTTCCAACTAGTGATACCTACACGCTTCGATTCCGATATGGAAACGGCGGTACTACTATTGCCACGCGAACTTTATTTATTGATGGTCAGTATGCAGGTACTCTCCAATTCCGAAATCTTTATAACTGGGATGTGTGGGATACAGTGGAAACCACTGTGTGGCTTTCAGCGGGTGTTCATCAAGTGGTACTTTGGTACAGTTCCGAAAATGATGGTGCTATTAATCTTGATAACCTGATTGTTCTACAACAAACTACTCCAACAAGAACTTCGGCTCGCTCCTTTTGGATGAATAACTGGTCCAACTTGATAGGTATTCACATGGCTAGCAAATTAAGCCCGACTGATAATGGAAATTATGGCCCTCGCCTGGCTGAACTTCATTTCAGAGGCGATTGGCCTACTAATCAAATCGTAGATGCAACTGCTTTTTTCCGAGATGAAACGGATCTTACTCCCATAAAGTATACCAATGCTCATAGCTTTGATTCTGAAGCATGGTTTGAAAACGACGGGACTCTTACCGTGAGATATCTGACCTATAATGGCTCAGCCTTGCCAGTACAGATTACCAAACAATACGCCATGGTGCCTAACCAAAATTTTCTTGTGATCAAATATACTTTTTTAAACCAGACAAGTAGCGCACGTACTTTAAACTTTCTAGAACAAGTTCATTTGAACAACAGGACTAGTAGCGATCCGAATCCAGGGTGGCAACATGGCTGGTGGGACGTGAGTCGAAATGCACTTGGTACTGACATGAGCCAGACTGGTCAGTTCTATATTGAATTGGGTGCTTTTCAGACTATGGATAGTTATCAGGTGGGTAATGACGCCGATTCCAATCCTAACAGTCAGACGTCATCACCGTGGTATCAGTTCGACGCCAACGGTGTTCTAAATAGGTGCGGTGATCTTTGGTCACAGAATCTTAGCATGGGTTTTCAGAAACTTATTACCGTGCCTGCTGGAGGTAGTGTAACATTGGCTTTTTATTATGCTATCGGTTCAACTCAGGAGGAAGCGGAAGCAGCAGCAGATTTAGCTCGATCTCAGACAGCTGACTACTGGTTTACCCAAACTGCTGCCGAGTATAATAATTGGCTTAACAGCGGCCAGCGGGTTAATACGTCTGATATTGGTATCAATACTGCCTTTGATCGGAGCCTCATCATAAACAAACAGGCACAACATCCGGAGTTTGGTTCCTGGCCCGCGGCTACAAATCCCTCTTATCAGTACAAGGTGTGGGTTCGTGACTCAGCTGTAACAGCTATGGGAATGGATGCTGCTAATCATCTTTCTGAGGCGGAAAAGTATTGGAACTGGATGGCCTCTGTTCAAAATACAGATGGGACATGGCATACAAATTATAATGTATGGAAGGCAAATGAATGGATCTCGTTTGTGGAGCCTGAACACGATGCCATTGGACTTTTTCTCATCGGGGTTTATCAACATTACAGTTTACTCAAATCCCGCGATTCCTCGGCAGCGACGACTTTTCTGAATAACATTTGGACGCAGATAACCCGCGCTGGTGATTTCATCTACAAAAACATTGGCGCTTCTGGGTTTGGTCCGGCTGATGCTTCTATCTGGGAGGAGCAGGTCGAGTATAATATTTTTACTCAAGTTACTTATGCCGCAGGATTGAATGCTGGACGGTTGTTAGCCCAAGAAAAAGGTGATATTACTCGTTCAAATAACTATTTGTCGGGTGCTCAAACCATCAAGGATGCGATTCTACGATCGTTTTTGTCTTCACCACGAGGTCTCTGGAATAAATCTAATCGCTATTTTAATCGGGCGATCAATACAGACGGTACAGCGCGAACGACGGTTGATGCTTCATCGGACTTGATTTGGGTTTTTGGTCTCCTTTCACCGACTGATACTAGGATTCGAGATCACCGCATTAAGGTACTATCACGGCTGACCCATGATAGGTACGGCATTGCTCGATATGAAAACGATGAGTTCTATTATTCTAGTCCATATAGCCCCGGTGGACAGTATGAGGCTGGCGCAGCCGAACCAGTTTGGCCACAAATGACTATGTACGCGTCTATGATTGAGCATTGGAGGGGTGATGATGCCACTGCACTGGCTCGGCTTAAGTGGTATGTCAGCCGAACTGCTCGCGGCTATGTCACACCCGGTGAAGCTGTGGACTGGACCAATGGTCAACCGCTTATCAGTACGGCAGTTGAACCAGTAACGGGCTCCTGGTTTCAGATGGCGGTCCTTACTTACTTAAACCGGTTTGATCTACGATTACCTGATTTTTAAAATCTAAAAATGTAACTTTTGGAGCTTAAAATATGTTTCTGGTTTTTGAAGCACACAGTGTTAAGAGTAGATAAAATACTGCTAGATTGTATAAGCAAAATTTTCGTAGGTAAATAACATAAAACGAAAAAATTGTGCAAAAGTGAGTAATATAAAAGGCTTCTCTTCCTCATAATGTATCAAGTAGGTGCTAGACACGAGGAGGAGAAGCCATATATTTAGTTCAACACAAAATGAGCCACATAAAAAAGATTAAAACCATAGTGTAAAATTATCGTAAGATTTTTTGAGTGAAAAAACAAGAGACAACCCCTGTGATAAAATAGATTATGGAAAACAAAACAACACAGAAAGGGGTGTCTCTTGTGAAAAAAATAACTTTGAGGATATTATACTACAAAATGCTCTAAATTTCACTAAGGGAGTAGTAGAAATTTTGTATTGTTGACATAGCAAAGTAAATTTGTTATATTGAATAATAAACTATTCATCTAACAAGTTAATAGTTTTATTAAAGAAACTCATATAATCCCGTGAATATGGCACGGGAGTTTCTACAAAGCAGCCGTAAACTGCTTTACTATGGGTGGAATTTGTTGTTGCCTTTTTGGCCTGAGGAAAATTCTACCCTCGGGCTTTTATTTATAAACGACCACGGTAATTTTGTAAATTTTATGACGTTCAAAAAAATTTTGCTAATGATATGTTATAATAAAATTAAAAAGGGAGATGTAAAATATGGAGGAAAAGTTTGTTAAAGAGGGTTTAACTTTTGACGATGTTCTTTTAATTCCTGCTAAATCTGATGTTCTTCCTAAAGATGTGGATTTAAAAACAAAGCTTACTAAAAAAATTACTTTAAACATTCCTTTGATGAGTGCTGGAATGGACACTGTTACAGAATCCAAACTTGCAATTGCTATAGCAAGAGAAGGTGGCATAGGTGTAATTCACAAAAACATGTCTATAGAAAGACAAGCTTTAGAGGTTGACAAGGTCAAAAGGTCAGAACATGGTGTCATAACGGACCCTTTCTCGCTTACTCCTGACCATACTATTAAGGACGCAGCTGAACTTATGGCGAGGTATAAAATTTCAGGAGTACCTATCACTGTTGATTCAAAACTTGTAGGAATAATTACTAATCGCGATATAAGATTTGAAGATGATTTGAATAAACCAATAAAAGAAGTTATGACAAAAGACAATTTGGTTACTGCTCCTCCTGGAACTACTCTAGAGGAAGCAAGGCAGATACTAAAAAAACACAAAATAGAAAAATTACCTTTAGTAGATGAAAACAACGTCTTAAAAGGGCTTATTACTATAAAAGATATAGAAAAAGCGGTTGAATTTCCGAATGCGGCAAAAGATAGTAAAGGAAGGCTTCTGGTGGCGGCTGCTGTCGGTGTTGGAAAAGACATGATGGATAGAGTCAAAGCATTAGTAGAAGCAGGTGTAGACGCTATCGTGATAGATACAGCTCACGGCCATTCTAAAGGGGTTTTAGATGCTGTCTCTAAAATAAAAGAAAAATATCCAGACCTGCAGTTGATAGCAGGAAATGTGGCTACTGCTGAAGCCACGAGGGATTTGATAGAGAGAGGGGCAGATTGCGTAAAAGTTGGCATTGGACCAGGGTCAATCTGTACTACGAGAGTGATCGCTGGAGTAGGAGTTCCCCAAATTACTGCTATTTATGATTGTGCTCAAGAAGCGGACAAGTATGGAATACCTATAATTGCAGATGGGGGAATTAAGTATTCAGGTGATATTGTAAAAGCCATTGCGGCGGGAGCTTCTGTAGTTATGCTGGGAAGCCTTTTTGCAGGGACAGAAGAAAGTCCCGGCGAAATAGAGATATATCAAGGAAGAAGCTATAAGGTCTACAGAGGCATGGGGTCTTTAGGAGCAATGAAGGAAGGAAGCTCAGATAGATATTTCCAAGAAGATGTAACAAAATTTGTACCAGAAGGGGTAGAAGGAAGGGTACCTTATAAGGGACCTTTAAAAGATACAGTGTATCAATTAGTTGGTGGTTTAAGAGCAGGGATGGGATATTGTGGTGTTCGCAATATTGAAGAACTTAGGACAAAAACAAAGTTTGTAAAAATAACACAGGCAGGATTAACTGAAAGTCATCCTCATGATATAATTATTACAAAGGAAGCTCCTAATTATAATTTGAGATAAAGAGGAGGATTTTAATGGGGATTAAACGGGAAGTAGTGTTAGTTTTAGATTTTGGAGGCCAATACACACAATTAATAGCGAGGAGAATAAGAGAAGCAAATGTCTTTTGCGAGATTGTTCCTTACAATATTTCTCCAGAGGAAGTACGAAAAAAAGAGCCAAAGGGAATTGTTCTTTCTGGAGGACCTGCTAGTGTATATGCAAAAAATGCTCCTAAATGCGATAAGCGGATTTTCGAATTAGGATATCCTGTGCTAGGTATATGTTATGGTGCACAACTTATGACAGAGCTTTTAGGTGGAAAAGTTGCTCCAGCACCTGTGAAGGAATATGGCAAGACAGAAATTGTTTTAAACAATACTATCCCTTTGTTTAAAGGCATAGAAAGAGACACTATTGTTTGGATGAGTCATACTGATCACATAGAACTTCCCCCTCCAGATTTTAAGGTGGTACCTTCTACTGACAATTGCCCAATTGCAGCTATTGCGAATGTAGAAAAGAAATTGTACGCAGTTCAATTCCATCCTGAAGTTTCACATACCCATAGAGGAACAGAGATCATAAGAAATTTCTTATTTGAAGTATGTGATTGTGCGGCAGATTGGACAATGGATTCTTTGATTGAGCAGACAGTAAAAGAAATAAAAGCAAAAGTAGGTAAACACAAAGCTGTATGCGCTCTGTCTGGTGGTGTAGATTCTTCGGTTGCTGCTGTTTTAGTAGACAGAGCCATTCACGACCAATTGGTGTGCATTTTTGTTGATACTGGGCTTTTAAGGAAAAATGAAGGAGATATGGTTATCGAAACTTTTAGAAAGAATTATGACATGAACATAATCCGGGTAGATGCAAAGGATAGATTTTTGTCACGGCTTAAAGGAGTTACGGATCCAGAAGAAAAGAGAAAAATTATTGGTAATGTTTTTATAGAAGTTTTTAAAGAAGAAGCTTTAAAAATAGGAGACGTTAAGTTTTTGGTGCAAGGGACTTTGTATCCTGATGTAATAGAAAGTGGCAATGGTGTATCTTCCACTATTAAAAGCCATCACAATGTGGGAGGTTTGCCTGAAGATATAGGCTTTGAACTTATTGAACCTTTGAAAATGCTTTTTAAAGATGAAGTGAGGCAAGTAGGAAAAGAATTAGGAATTCCTGAGGAAATATTATATAGGCAGCCATTCCCCGGCCCAGGCCTTGCAGTCAGGATCCTGGGAGAAGTTACAGAAGAAAAGTTAGAAATTTTAAGGCAAGCTGACAGCATAGTTCTAAGAGAGATGAAAAAATTTGGCTGGTATAATAAAGTGTGGCAATCTTTTGCAGTTTTGCCTGGCGTAAAAAGTGTTGGAGTTATGGGAGATGAAAGAACTTACGCTTATGCCATAATTTTGAGGGTAGTAGATAGCTACGATGGAATGACAGCGGATTGGACAAAGCTTCCTTATGAAATTTTGGAAAGCATATCAACAAGCATTACTAATGAAGTCCCAGGAGTAAACAGAGTGCTTTACGATATTACTTCAAAGCCTCCAGCAACCATAGAGTGGGAATAAAAATCCGAACATTATTTTAATTTTTTATTAAAAAATTCGCAAATGAGGTTGACTAATATTAAAAAAGTTGATAAGATAAAAAGAGGACAACTGAATAAATTTCACTCATATAATCTCGAGAATATGGCTCGAGAGTCTCTACCGAACAACCGTAAATTGTTCGACTATGAGTGAAAGTGTACCTAGGGTTCCAGCCTATTTGTAGGTGTTCGGACCGAGCGGTACAGGTATATTTTTATATACCACACCTTAGGGACAAAAGCCCGGGAGGATAGGTTTCACTCGTATCTTAACTTAATGGGAAATCTATTCTTGCCGGGTTTATTTGTTTTAAATTGTCCCACAAGTTGCAAAATAATATAGAAGAGGAGGATTATAATGGAAAAGGTGAGTAAAATGAGAAACAAAAATTCTTTAGAGAATCTAGCGAATAGGATATGGAGGCTAGAAAACTATAGTACTAATGTAAAAACAGAAATATTAGCTGGGATTACCACATTTATAACAATGGCTTATATTATGTTTGTAAACCCCATTATACTAAAAGAAGCAGGGATGGATGCAGGAGCGGTATTTGTAGCAACTTGTCTTTCAGCAGCTATTGGCACTTTTATGATGGCTTTGTATGCCAATTACCCTTTTGCACAAGCTCCAGGAATGGGACTTAACGCTTTCTTTACTTATACAGTCGTTTTGACAATGGGTTATACTTGGCAAGAGGCTTTAGCTGCAGTTTTTTTCTCAGGAATTATATTTATTTTGATTACTTTGACTGGAATACGTGAAATGATTGTCGATGCTATTCCTTTGTCTTTAAAATATGCAGTAAGTGCGGGTATAGGATTATTTATAGCTTTTATTGGACTTAAAAATTCTGGAATAATTGTACCAAATCAAGCAACATACATTGGATTTGGTGATTTAACTAATCCTGGGACACTTCTTGCTATTGCGGGACTTTTTATAACGGGGATATTGATGTCAAGAAACGTAAAAGGTTCAATACTTCTTGGCATATTGATAACTACAGTATTGGGACTTTTTACTGGAATAGTGAAATTACCCTCTGATTTTAGCATAATTAAAATGCCACCAAGTCTTGCACCTACATTTTTCAAACTCGATATAAAAGGGCTTTTGGGAATTGGTGAGAATATCGGCTTTATTTCTTTAGTTACAAGTGTGCTATATGTAGTGTTGTCTTTTGCTTTTGTAGATTTATTTGATACCATAGGGACCTTTATAGGAACAGGATCAAAAGCAGGAATGTTAGATGAAAATGGTAAAATGCCTAATATGAAAAAAGGACTAATGGCGGATGCTATTGCTACCACGATAGGGTCACTTTTGGGAACTTCTACTGTGACTACTTACGTTGAGAGTGCTGCAGGTATTGCAGAAGGTGGTAGAACGGGACTTACTGCTTTTGTGACAGGCATTTTGTTCTTGGTAGCACTATTTTTCTCACCAATAGCTTTGCTTGTTCCTACAGAGGCAACTGCTCCTGCTCTTATTATTGTTGGCGTTTTGATGATGGGCTCTATTAAAAAGATAAGTTTTGAAGATTTTACAGAGGCTATGCCAGCTTTTCTTACTATAATTGCTATGCCTTTCACTTTTAGCATTGCTAATGGTATTGCTGCAGGTCTTGTTGCATACCCTATCGTAAAAATTGCTTCAGGAAAGGCAAAAGAAATTCACCCAATAGTTTATGTTCTTGCAATTTTATTCATATTGAGATTTATAACTTTGTCAGAGTAAAAATAAGACCCCAATTAGTAACTTACTAATTGGGGTCTTAAAAGAAAAGGAGGTATAAAAATGCCAAAGGTGGCTATAGTTGTTGGAAGTAAATCTGATTTGCCTGTAGTTGAAAGATGCACAAAAATTCTTGAAGAATTTGAAATTTCCTATGATGTTAAAGTGTTGTCTGCCCATAGGACTCCCTTTGAGACACAAGAGTTTGCTGCAAATGCGGATAAATATTATGATATAATCATTGCAGGTGCAGGAAAGGCTGCTCATCTGCCTGGAGTTATTGCTTCTTATACACTCTTGCCCGTTATTGGTCTTCCCATAAAGTCTTCTACTTTAGATGGTCTTGACTCCCTTTTATCAATAGTTCAAATGCCTAAAGGTATTCCTGTTGCAACTGTGGCTATAGATGGAGCAGAAAATGCAGCACTTTTAGCTTGTCATATTCTCTCTTTGAAGTATACTTATTTGAAGGAAGCCTTAGCTGATTATAGGGAAAAAATGGCTGAAGAAGTGTTAAATAATTAAGAGATTGGAGGAGATAAATATGGAAAAAAGAGAATTACTTTATGAAGGAAAAGCCAAAAAAGTCTATAAGACAGAGGAAGAAAACTTTTATATCATCGAATATAAAGATGATGCAACTGCTTTTAATGGCTTAAAGAAGGGCACAATTGCCGAAAAAGGAGTAGTAAATAACAAAGTTTCTGCAATTTTATTTACATTATTAGAAAAAAATAATATACCCACCCATTATGTGAAAAGACTTAGTGATAGGGAAATGTTGGTTAAAAAGGTTGAAATTTTTCCTTTGGAAGTTATCGTGAGAAATTATGCAGCGGGAAGTATTTGTAAAAGATTAGGCCTTGAAGAAGGACTAAAGTTTAAAACGCCTGTATTAGAATTCTCCTATAAAAATGATGAATTGAAAGACCCAATGATTAATGAATATCACATACAAGCTCTCGAATTAGCCACCAAAGAAGAGATCGAAATTATGACAGGAATGACGTTTAAAGTCAACGAAATTTTGTCAGAATATTTTTTATCTAAAGACATTATTTTGGTAGATTTTAAATTAGAATTTGGGAAAAGTAGTGAAGGAATATTATTAGCTGATGAAATTTCTCCTGATACTTGCAGATTTTGGGACAAAAACACTATGGAAAAACTTGATAAAGATAGATTTAGAAAAGATTTGGGCAAAGTAGAAGAAGCATATTTAGAAATTTTAAAAAGACTTGGAGGTATGTAAAGTGCTAATTGCAAAAGTCTATATAACTTTAAAAAAAGGAATACTTGACCCACAAGGAAAAGCAGTAAAGGGAGCTTTGTACTCATTAGGATACGAAGAAGTAAAAGAGGTACGGGTTGGGAAATATATAGAATTAACTTTTGAGGATGGCGATTTATCCCTCCTAAAGGACAAAGTAGATGAGATGTGTAAAAAGATACTGACAAATCCGATTATTGAAGATTACACCTTTGAGATTGTGGAGGGATAAAGATGAAATTTGCTGTTATAGTTTTTCCAGGGTCCAATTGCGATGTGGACTGCTATTATGCTGTTAAAGATGGGCTTGGTGAAGAAGTAGAATATGTGTGGCATCAAGAAAAAAATTTGAGTAAGTACGATGTTATAATGTTACCAGGAGGATTTTCTTATGGTGATTATTTGAGGGCAGGAGCTATTGCTAGGTTTTCGCCTGTCATGGAGGCTGTCAGGGAAGAAGCAGAAAAAGGAAAATTTATTATAGGCATATGCAACGGATTTCAGATACTTACAGAAGCAGGGCTTTTGCCGGGAGCTTTGAGAAAAAATGAAGGTCTGAAATTTATTTGCAATACTGTCAGCATAATAGTTGAAAATGACAAAACTCCTTTTACTACAAGGCTTAAAAAAGGGCAGGAGATTTTACTTCCAATTGCTCATGGAGAAGGCAATTATTATGTAGATGACAAAACTTTAAAAGAACTAAAAGAAAACAATCAAATTGTTTTTAGGTACAAAGAAAATATCAACGGCTCTGTTGAGAGAATAGCCGGAGTTATAAATAAAAAAGGAAATGTTTTAGGAATGATGCCTCATCCAGAGAGAGCTTATGCCCCCTTGCTGGGTAATACTGACGGGCTTTATATCTTAGGGTCAATAGTGGATAATTTTGTAAAAGGCGGGGTTTAAGGATGGATAAAATATGGAGAGAATTAGGACTTACTGATGAGGAGTATGAGAAGATTATTTCGATATTAGGAAGAGAGCCTAATATAACTGAATTAGGTATGTATAGTGTTATGTGGTCTGAACATTGTGCCTATAAAAACTCTAAACCTCTTTTAAAATATTTACCTACAAAAGGCGAAAGAGTAATACAAGGACCGGGAGAAAATGCAGGAATATTGGATATTGGAGATAATTTGGCAGTTGTCATGAAGATAGAAAGCCATAATCACCCTTCTGCGATTGAACCCTATCAAGGAGCAGCCACAGGTGTCGGGGGAATAATAAGAGATATATTTACAATGGGAGCAAGGCCAATTGCTCTTTTGGATTCTTTGAGATTTGGAATTCCTGAGGATAAAAGGACTAAATATCTCATCGAAAACGTGGTAGCCGGTATAGGGGATTATGGAAATTGCATAGGAATTCCTACAGTAGGTGGAGATACCTATTTTGAAGAAAGTTACAAAGGAAATCCTTTAGTAAATGCGATGTGTGTAGGAATTGTAGAAAAAGACAAAATAAAAAAAGGGATAGCAAAAGGCATAGGTAACCCTGTTATGATAGTAGGTGCTACTACGGGGAGAGACGGTATCGGAGGTGCAAGCTTTGCTTCTCAGGAGTTAAGCGAGGAATCGGAAGAAAAAAGACCTTCTGTTCAGGTTGGCGACCCTTTTATGGAAAAACTGCTTCTAGAGGCATGTCTAGAACTTTTTGAAACAGATGCCGTAGTTGCTATACAAGATATGGGAGCGGCAGGTCTTACCTCTTCTTCTTGCGAGATGGCTTCCCGCGGTGGAGTTGGAATGGAAATTGACCTTGATAAAGTGCCTTTGAGAGAAGAGGGAATGACCCCTTATGAAATAATGCTTTCTGAATCTCAAGAGAGAATGTTGGTTGTAGTAGAGAAAGGCAAGGAAGAAGATGTACAAAAGGTATTTAAAAAATGGGGACTGAATGCCGCCACAATAGGGAAAATCACTGATGATGGAATGATAAGAGTGATTAAAGAGGGAAAAATAGTTGCGGAAGTTCCAGCCAAGTCTTTAACAGAAGGTGCTCCACAATATGTGAGAGAAGAAGAAGTGCCTAAATGGCAAGAAGATGTCAATAAGTTGGATATAAATGAGGTAAAACCTCCAGAGGATATGAATAAAGCTCTAAAAGATGTAATTTCTTCTTTAAATATTGCAAGTAAAGAATGGATATACAGTCAATATGATTATATGGTGAGGACAGACACAGTAATAACTCCAGGTATGGATGCAGCTGTTGTGAGGATAAAAGGTACAAAGAAAGCTGTTGCATTGACAACGGACTGCAATGGTAGATATTGTTATTTAGATCCCTATATAGGTTCTCAAGTTGCTGTAGCAGAGGCAGCTCGAAATCTTTGTATGGTTGGTGCTAAGCCTATAGGGGTTACGGATTGTTTGAATTTTGGCAATCCGGAAAAGAAAGAAATATATTGGCAGTTAAAAAATTCTATATTTGGAATAGCTAAAGCCTGTGAAACACTTCAAATCCCTGTGGTAAGCGGAAATGTCAGTCTTTACAATGAAAATGAGGGAGAGGCCATTTATCCTACTCCTGTAATAGGAATGGCAGGACTTATAGAGGATGTATCAAAAATTTGTACAATGGACTTTAAAAAAGAAAGCGATGTAATTATAATTTTAGGTAAGAATAAAGGAGAGCTTGGAGGAAGTGAGTATCTTAAAGTTTGCTTTGGAATGGTAAAAGGGCAACCACCTCGAATAGACTTGGAAGAGGAAAAAAGATTGCAAGAATTGGTGTTAAAACTTATTGATGAAGGCTTAATTAAGTCTTCTCATGACATATCAGAGGGCGGTTTTGCGGCTGCCTTGGTTGAAAGTGCAATTGCAGGCAAAAAAGGTGCAAAAATTTCGCTACAAACTTCTCTGAGAGCAGATATAGAGTTGTTCTCTGAATCTCAATCAAGAGCATTAATTACTGCAAGTCCTGAAAAGGTAGATGAAGTGTTAAAAATAGCTTATGAATACCAAGTTCCAGCGCAAAAAGTAGGAGTTGTAGAGGGTAAAGATATAGTAATTGATGTAAATGGTAAAAGAATAATAGACCTTCCTTTGGAGGCCTTAGAGGAAAGCTGGAGAGGGAGAATAAAATGGGAAATGGAGAGAAATTAAAAGAGGAATGTGGTGTTTTTGGTGCCTTTAGTTTATCCACTTCAGTTACTTCTTATATCTATTATGGCTTACAAGCCTTGCAGCACAGAGGGCAGGAAAGTTCGGGCATAGCTATTTATGATGGCGAAAAAATAAATTGTATTAAGGGGTTGGGACTTGTCAGTGAGGTCTTTAATAAGGAAAATTTAAAGACATTAGAGGGAAAAATGGGGATAGGCCATGTAAGGTATTCTACTACGGGCAGCAATGACATTATAAATGCTCAACCCCTCGTTGCTAATTTTAAAAATGAATATATGGCTCTTGCCCATAATGGCAATTTGATAAACGCAAAAGAGTTAAGGGGTCAATTGGAGGATGACGGTAGAATATTTCAAACTACAACAGATAGCGAAATAATTCTTCATTTAATTGCGAAGAATTTCCAAAAGGGCTTAATAGAAGCCCTCAAGGAAACAATAAAACAAATAAAAGGTTCATATGCTTTGGTGATTTTAGCAGCCAATAAATTAATAGGGATAAGAGATGTAAACAGTATAAGGCCTCTTTGTATAGGTAAAAAAGATGACACTTATTTCTTATCTTCTGAGTCTTGTGCCTTTGACGTAATAGGAGCAGAGTTGATACGAGATGTAGAAGCAGGAGAAATAGTTATAATTGATGGAAAAGGAATAGAGTCTGTTAAGTTAGAAGGAGAAGAAAAAAAGAAGCCTTGTGTTTTTGAATACATCTATTTTGCTAGACCTGACAGTGTCATAGATAGAAAAAGTGTTTATTTTACACGATTGGAGATGGGGAAAAGATTAGCTGAAGAAGCACCTGTAGATGCAGACTTAGTAGTACCAGTTCCAGATTCAGGTGTTGCTGCTGCAAGAGGTTATTCTCTCAAAACAGGTATACCAATGGGGGAAGGACTTATAAAAAATAAATACGTTGGCAGAACTTTTATTGCTCCCGACCAAAGGGATAGAGAGACAGGAGTGAGAATAAAGTTAAATGTTTTAAAAGAATTGATACAAGGCAAAAGGATAGTTTTAATAGATGATTCAATTGTTAGAGGCACAACTATGAAAAGATTAGTGAGTCTACTAAAAAATGGAGGGGCAAAAGAAGTTCATGTGAGGATAAGTTCACCTCCTGTTAAATATTCCTGCTACTTTGGAATTGATACCCCGACAAAAAAAGAACTGATAGCGGCGAGGATGTCAGTTGATAAGATATGCAAAGTAATAGGGGCTGACAGCTTACAGTTTTTAAGCATTGAAGGGCTTATAAAAAGTGTAGGACTTAAATTTATTTGCACAGGTTGCTTTGATGGCGACTATCCTATGTATGTTCCAAAAGAAGGAAACAAGTATCTTTTTGAGAAAACATAAAAAGTAGGTGTATAATTATGAATTATAAAGATGCTGGGGTAAATATAGATGAAGGCAATAAACTGGTGGAGATGATAAAGCCAATAGCTAAGCAAACCTTAAATGAATATGTTTTAGAAGGGATAGGAGGTTTTGCTGGTCTTATTGAGATAAAAAATTATAAAAATCCTGTACTTATATCCAGCACTGATGGAGTTGGGACAAAACTTAAAATAGCCTTTATGATGGACAAACACGATACTGTAGGGATAGACCTTGTAGCTATGTGTGTAAATGACATTATTGTAACTGGGGCTAAGCCTTTGTTTTTTCTTGATTATTTTGCTACAGGAAAGTTAAAAAGTGAGACTGCAGTAGAAGTAATCAAAGGAATAGCAGAAGGTTGTAAAATAGCCGGGTGTGCTCTGATAGGAGGAGAGACAGCAGAACTTCCAGGCTTTTATAAAGAAGGAGAGTACGATTTAGCAGGCTTTTGTGTAGGAATTGCAGAAAAAGAAGAGCTGATTGATACAAAATTAATAAAAGAAGGAGATGCCATAATTGGGCTTGCCTCTTCTGGAATTCATAGCAATGGATATTCTTTAGTGAGAAAGATTTTCTTTGAGAAAAACAATTTTTCAGTAAAAGACTTTATACCAGAGCTTGGGATAAATTTAGGAGAGGCACTCCTTACTCCTACAAAAATATATGTCAAGTCAATAGAGGCTTTAAAAGGGTTAAAAATTAAAGGGATGGCTCATATTACCGGTGGAGGTTTTATTGATAATATTCCAAGAATACTAAGAAAAAGTATAGCTGCAAAAATAAACAAAGGAAGTTGGGAAATTCCAGCTATTTTTAATTTAATTCAAAGATTGGGAGATATTGAAGAAAGAGAAATGTATCGCACTTTTAATATGGGGATTGGAATGATAGTTATAGTTGACCCGTCTGATGTAGATAAGGCTTTAGAAAAATTAAATGGCATAGGTGAAAAAGCTTATATAATAGGGGAGATAGTAGAAAGCGAAGGCGGTGTAATTTTATGAACCTTGTGGTGATGGCATCAGGTAACGGGACTGATTTGCAGTCAATAATTGATGCCATTGAAGAAGGATATATAAATGCTAGGATAATTGCTGTCATTAGTGATAAAAAAGGAGCTTATGCTCTTGAAAGGGCAAAAAAACACGGAATTGCTACTTACTGCCTCCCCAAAAAAGAATTAAAAGAAAATTTTCAGGAAGAGTTATTAAAACTTCTTGAAAAATTGAGTCCTGATGGAATAATTCTTGCAGGTTTTTTGACAATTCTCAGTGGAGAAATTGTAGAAAGATTTGAAAACAAGATAATAAATATACATCCCTCACTTATTCCTGCCTTTTGTGGCAAAGGATTTTATGGAATGAAGGTACATCAGGCGGTTTATGAATACGGAGTAAAATACACCGGCTGTACAGTGCACTTTGTTGACCAGGGAGCAGATACTGGCCCAATTATTCTTCAAGAAGTCGTGAAAATCGATGAAGAGGATACGCCAGAGACTATTGCAAAAAAAGTGCTGGAAGTAGAACACAAGGTTTTACCTTATGCAGTTAAGCTTTTTACGGAGGGGAGATTAAAAGTCGAAGGAAGGAAAGTAAGGATATTATAGGGGCTGTGAAAAATCTTGATACAGATATATCATAAACTCGAACGGATCATAAAAATAGAAAAAAGGAGGCAATCTTATGGCCAAAAAAGCGTTAATAAGTGTTTCAAAAAAAGAAGGAATAGTTGAATTTGCTAAAAAGCTAAATGAATTAGGATATGAAGTCATATCAACAGGTGGGACTTATAACCTTCTTAAAGAAAATGGAGTAAATGTAATAAAAGTGTCAGACATAACAGGTTTCCCTGAAATTATGGACGGGAGAGTAAAAACGCTTCACCCTAAAATTCATGGAGGACTTCTTGCAATAAGAGACAATGAAGAGCACATTAAAGCTTTAAAAGAACATGGCATTGAACCAATAGATATAGTTGTCATAAATTTATATCCTTTTAAAGAAACAATCCTCAAAGAAAATGTGACTTTAGAAGAAGCAATAGAAAATATAGACATTGGCGGCCCGTCAATGATAAGGGCTGCAGCTAAAAACTACAAATATGTGACTATTCTTGTAGATCCAAAGGATTATAATACAGTCATTGAAGAAATAAAACAATATGGCAATACAAAAGAAGAGACGAGATTTTATCTGGCAGCAAAAGCTTTTGGCCATACAGCCCTTTACGATTCTTTGATATACAATTATTTGATACAAAAAAATAACATAGAGTTTCCCGAAGTTATGGCCTTTGCCTATGAAAAAGCTCAAGACATGAGATATGGTGAAAATCCTCATCAAAAGGCGGCTTTTTACAAAAATCCCATAAAAGCCTATGGCATTGCAGAATGTGAGCAGCTGCACGGTAAAGAGCTCTCTTTTAACAATATAAACGATGCAAATGCCGCAATAGAACTTTTAAGAGAGTTTAAAGAGCCTGCAGCAGTTGCCGTAAAGCACACAAATCCTTGTGGAGTAGCTATTGCAGATAATATATACAATGCTTACTTAAAAGCTTATGAGAGTGACCCTGTTTCTATTTTTGGGGGAATTGTAGCATTAAATAGAACTGTAGATGTTAAAACAGCTGAAGAACTTATAAAAATATTCTTAGAAATAGTAATTGCTCCAGACTTTGAAGAAGAGGCCTTTGAGATTTTAAAGAAAAAGAAAAACTTAAGGATATTGAGGTTAAAAGAAGGATATGAAAAAGAATATGATTTAAAGAAAGTAGAAGGCGGACTTTTAGTACAAGAAAAAGATGAAATAGATTTAGATGAGAATAATCTGAAAGTAGTTACTAAAAAAGCACCTACGCAAAAAGAGATGGAAGATTTAAGGTTTGCCTGGAAGGTAGTAAAGCACGTAAAATCTAATGCGATTGTTTTAGCAAAAGATGGAGCTACAGTAGGTATTGGCGTGGGACAAGTCAACAGGATATGGCCGACAGAACAAGCAATCAAACAAGCAGGCGAAAAAGCAAAGGGAAGTGTCCTTGCATCAGATGCCTTTTTCCCATTTCCAGATGTTGTGGAGGTAGCTTCAAAGGCTGGTATAACTGCTATAATCCAGCCGGGTGGTTCAAAAAACGATGAACTATCAATTGAAGCTGCAGACAAAGGTGGCATATCAATGATATTTACTGGCATAAGGCACTTTAAACATTGAGGAGGATTTAGTATGAAGGTTTTAGCCATAGGGGGCGGAGGAAGAGAACATGCAATTGTTCACAAACTTTCACAAAGTTCTAAAGTAGATAAAATCTACTGTGCTCCCGGAAATGCTGGCATAGGTCTTTTGGCAGAATGTGTTGACATAAAAGTTGGTGATATTGAAAGGCTTAAAGAATTTGCTATAAAAAATAACATTGATTTAACAGTTGTAGGGCCAGAGATGCCACTGGTTCAAGGTATTGTGGATGAATTTGAAAAAGCAAGGCTTAAAATCTTTGGGCCTAATAAAAGTGCTGCGGCTATTGAGGGGAGCAAATATTTTACTAAACAGCTTCTTTCTAAATACAATATTCCTACTGGAAGGTTTAAAGCTTTTGATAAGTATCAGGAGGTTCTGAAGTTTTTAAAAGAGGCATGGTATCCTGTTGTGATGAAAGCAGATGGACTGGCACAGGGTAAAGGAGTGTTTATTGTAAAAGATTTTATAGAGGCAAAAGAAGTTCTTGATTTAATGATGAAAAAAAGGATTTTTGGTGCATCAGGAGATATCGTAATAATAGAAGAGATGCTTTTTGGAAAAGAAGCGTCAGTATTCGCATTTACAGATGGAGAAAATATTTTACCTATGGTTTCTGCTATGGATTACAAAAAGGTCTATGAAGGAGACAAAGGTCCTAACACTGGAGGTATGGGAAGCATTGCACCAAATCCTTATCTTGAAAAAGAAACTTTAAAAGAAGTAATGGAAAGTATTTTAAAACCAATGGTAAAGGCACTTCAAAAAGAAGGCATTGTATATAAAGGAGTGTTGTACGCAGGTTTAATGCTTACAAAAGAAGGACCTAAGGTTTTAGAATTTAATGCAAGATTTGGAGACCCTGAAACACAAGTTGTACTGCCCCTTTTAAAAACAGACCTTATTAATATAATAGAAGCTACCATAGAAGGAAAACTTGATAAAATACAAATTGAATGGGAAGACAAAAAGGCTGTATGTGCCGTTGCGGTATCAAACGGTTACCCAGGGGAATATCAGACTGGTTTTGAGATAACAGGGTTAGAGAAAGTAAAAGAAGCCTTTGTATACCACGCAGGAACGGCATTAAAAGATGGTAAAATTGTCACATCAGGAGGAAGAGTGCTTGCTGTTACCACAATAGGGGATTCATATGAAGAAGCGAGAGAGAAAGTTTATAGAGAAATTGAAAAAATAAGCTTTGAAGGGATGTACTATAGAAAAGATATTGCTTTGGTAAGCCAGGTGTAAACCTGGCATTTTTAATTAGTGATAAATTATGGTATAATATCTTCTAACGTGTGTCTTATAATTTTTAAAATGAGGGGAGTATGTGTACAATCAAGACAAAACTTTGTCACTTCTTTGTGAAATGACTGGAAAAAAAGATTATTTTTCAATTTTGTACAGAAAATAAGTAATGAATTATGATATAAATAACTACCATGGTGTATATAATTAATTGACTTAAATTTTTATTAGGATGTGATGAAATGGACTTACGACCAATAGGCATTTTTGACTCCGGAGTGGGAGGACTTACAGTACTAAAAAGACTTGTTGAGGTTTTACCTGGAGAAGATTATATTTACTTTGGTGATACAAAAAGAGTTCCCTATGGCGATAGAAGTGAAGAAGAGATAAAAAAATTTGCAAAACAGATTTTAAATTTTATGAGAGAGCAAAAAGTAAAAGCTGTAGTAATAGCTTGTAATACTACTTGTGCAGTTATAAATAAAAGCGAATATGATGTAGTTCTTTTTGATGTTTTAAAAGCAGGGGCAGAGAGCGCTGCCCTATACACTATAAATAAAAAAATAGGTGTTATTGCAACTACAAGAACTGTTGAAAGCAAAAGCTATGAAAAGAATATAAAAATTATTGATAAAAATATTGAAGTTTACCAAAAGGCATGTCCTGAGTTTGTCCCACTTATTGAAAAAGGGCTATATAATTCGCCAATAGCCTATGAAACTGCTAGCAAGTGTTTAAAAGAATTGAAAGAAAAAGATATAGATACTCTTGTTTTAGGTTGTACCCATTATCCTTTAATGGCTTCAGTTATAGAAGAGATAATGGGAGAAAATGTAAAAATAGTAGACCCTGCAATTAAATTAGCCTATGATGTGAAAGATTATTTATTAAAGAAAGATTTATTAAATCCTCAAATCAGGGGTAAGGCAGAATTTTTTGTAAGTGGAGATAAAGATAATTTTATCAAAACGGCAGAAATGCTATTAGGCGAGAAAATTGAGAATGTTTTGCATGTAGACATAGAAAAATATTAAAAAACAGGTGGGATTTAGGATGGATATTCTCAAAGAGGCTGAAAAAGTAGAAAAAGAAGTAATAGAATTAAGGCGAAAAATACACATGTACCCTGAATTAGGTTTTGAAGAAACAAAAACTTCTGAAATTGTTTATGATTATTTAAAAAATTTAGGGATTGAAGTAAAGAGAATTGCTAAAACTGGCGTTGTGGGGACCCTTAAAGGCAATGGAAGCAAGACGATAGCTATAAGAGCAGATATGGACGCTCTTCCAATTCAAGAAGAAAATGATGTAGAATATGCATCGCAGATTCCAGGAAGAATGCATGCTTGTGGGCATGATGTTCATACAGCTATACTTCTTGGTACTGCTAAACTTTTGGCAAATATGAGAGATAAGTTAAAGGGAAATGTTAAGTTTATATTTCAACCAGCGGAAGAAACAACGGGGGGAGCTCTTCCGATGATTGAAGAAGGAGTTTTAGAAAATCCTAAAGTTGATGCTATAATAGGACTACATGTAGACCCAGAACTTCAAGTAGGGCAAATAGGGATAACCTATGGAAAAGCCTATGCTTCATCAGATATGTTTGACATAATTGTAAAAGGCAAAAGCAGTCATGGGGCTGAGCCTCATAAATCGGTGGATTCCATAGTGATTGCTGCTAATATTGTAAATATGCTCCAAACTGTTGTTAGCAGAAAAGCTAATCCATTAAGCCCTCTAGTGCTAACTATTGGGACTATTGAAGGAGGATATGCACGAAATATAATAGCGAACAAAGTGAGGATGTCTGGAATTATAAGAATGATGGAAGAAGAAAAAAGAGACGAGATAGTTGAGATGGTGGAGAAGATTTGCGATAACACAGCAAAAGCTATGGGAGGAGAAGTAGAATTTAAAAGAACGATAGGGTATCCTTGCCTTGTAAATCACAAAGGTATGACAGACCTCATAAAAGAAACTGCTTTTCCTTTGCTAGGGGAAGGCAATGTAATAGAAGTGGCACCAACAATGGGAGTAGAAGATTTCGCTTATTTCTTGCAAAAAGTCCCTGGCAGTTTTTATAAATTAGGGTGTGGCAATAAAGAAAAAGGAATAGATAAACCTATACATAACAACCAATTTAATATCGATGAGGAGTGTATTAAAATTGGCCTTGCTGTACACGTCTCTACAGTTTTAAAATATTTAAACTCAAATGGTTAAAAAATTTTTTGAAGGATTAAAAAATATTTGGAAAAAATGGCGGGGATTTATTTATAAATATTCTTTTAAAACTTACGAAAAAGGTTTACTGCAGTTTTATTTATTTGCAGTGATTAATAATTTTACAAAACTGCAGGAAAAATTTCATGTAAAAAAATATTTAAATCAAATCTTGACATTTTTCATCAAATGATGCATAATATTTGTCGGAAGAGAGGTAATGTGAGTTTATCACCTCTGCCAATAGGTGAGAGGAAGCCTTAGGAATGTGTAAATCTTAACCCCCTCAATTTTATGTACTTAAAAATTTCTCCCCCTAATCCCCCTTTACTGCCGGCATACTGCCGGTTTTTTTCATATATAAAAAGCACTGCGAATAAACTATTGTGAGGTGTTGTTTATGCACAATAGGTCTTTTATTCGCGGTGCTTTTATATTAACTATTGCCAATATTATAGACAGAGGCATTGGATTTATCTTTAGAATAATTTTATCAAATATGTTAGGCCCGGAAGGTACGGGTATTTATCAATTAGTTCTTCCTATATATTTTGTTTCAATAACTTTTTTAACCTCTGGTACGATGGCTGTCACTTCTCGCTTTATTTCAGAAGAAAGAGCAAAAGGAAACAAAAAAAATATGTTTAAAATTTTAAAAATTACTTTTTTGATAGTATTGATAATTGCTTTTACTATTTCTTCGTTGCTATTTTTTAATACTAAGTACGTAGCTGAAAAGTTACTTCACGAACCAAGAGCACTTTTATCAATTCTCATTTTTGCACCGGTGCTTATCATTGTTGCTTCTTCATCAGTGTTTAAGGGATTTTTTCAAGGAGTTATAAATATGATACCTGCTTCAGTTTCAGAAATTGTTGAACAAATAGTACGGGTATCAACAACTTTATATTTAATACAGCTTTTTACAGGAGCTAAACTTGAATATTTAGTAGCGATAGCTATATTTGGCATATCTGTAGGTGAAATTGTCAGTTTTCTTATGTACATACTTTTTTACAAAAGGGAAGTAAAAATTATAAACAAAGAAATGCCTTATGATGGAAAGGAATGGGATACTTTTTCTATAGTAAAAACGATAGTGGTTACTTCCATACCTATAACTTTTTCAAAATTAATTGTAAATGTGTTGGATTTAGCGGAATCTTTAATAATTCCTTCAAGACTTGTTGTCTCAGGTCTCACTCACAGTGAAGCGATGTCTGAATTTGGCAAAATGTTAGGTATGGCAGTGCCTCTTGCATACATGCCAGCAGTTATAACTTCAAGTCTTTCCACTACTGTACTTCCTGCAGTTTCTGAAGCAGCTGCTCTAAAAAAGTGGGATACAGTAAGACTTAGGATTAACCAAGCAATTGGCTATACTACTTTAGTAGCTTTTCCTGCTATAATTTTATTTTTAGCTCTTCCTGAGCAAATTTCTCAGCTTTTGTATCCTTCTTCCCCAGGAGTAGGGGCTTTTGTGAGAGTGATTTCCATGGGAAGTATTTTCGCCTTTCTAGAAGCAGTAGTAGCGAGTATTCTCCATGGATTAGGAAAACAAACTGTAGTTTTAAAGAATTCCATAATATGGCTAGGAGTCTGTATTATAGGTATGTATTACTTAACCGCTATGCCACAACTTAGACTTTTTGGATATATATACAGCTTTATATTTGCCGATGCTCTTATTTTAATGCTAAATATGTTTGAGCTCATAAAAATGACAGGATTAAGAATAGACTATTTAAATTGGTTTATAAAACCGATAACAGCATCAACAATTATGGGAATAATTGTTATAATTATCCACAGTAAATTGTTGACAATTAATGTTAATATGTGGATAAATATTTTTTTATCAATTTTTACGGGAATTCTTGCCTATTTACTGCTTTGCTCTGCGCTGAAACTACCTTATATTGAGGATTTAAGAAAAATAATTTTGTTGAAAAATTAACAATAATAGTATATAATAAAAATAAAACTAAGCCCAAGGGGATTTTCCTGAGGGTAAGGGAGGAGATAAAATATGATAAAAGAAAAAGCAGATTTTATTGATGATGAAAAGATAAGACAGGATTTAGAAAAGGCTAAAAAAGCGACAATTAAATATGCATTAGAAATTATAGAGAAAGCTAAAAAGCTAAAAGGCATTACTCCTGAAGAAGCGGCGGTACTTTTAAATGTAGAAGATGAGGATTTGCTTAATGAGATGTTTAAAGTAGCAAGGTATATAAAAGAAGAAATATATGGAAATAGAATTGTGATATTTGCCCCCCTTTATGTAAGTAACTACTGTGTAAACAACTGTAGATATTGTGGTTACAGACATTCTAATGAGCAGGAAAGAAAAAAGCTTACAATGGAAGAAGTGAGAAGAGAAGTTGAGATTTTGGAAGAGATGGGACATAAGAGATTAGCAGTTGAAGCTGGAGAAGACCCTGTAAATTGCCCTATAGATTATATTATCGATGTAATAAAGACGATATACGATACAAAACTTAAAAACGGAAGCATAAGAAGGGTAAATGTCAATATAGCAGCGACTACTGTGGAAAATTACAAAAAACTTAAAGAAGTAGGAATAGGGACTTATATTTTATTCCAAGAAACTTACCATAGACCTACGTATGAATACATGCATCCACAAGGTCCAAAACACGATTACGACTACCATTTGACTGCTATGGATAGGGCTATGGAGGCAGGCATTGACGACGTAGGATTAGGGGTTTTGTATGGGCTTTATGATTACAAATACGAAACTGTTGCGATGCTTTATCATGCGAACCATTTAGAGGAGAAATTTGGAGTTGGGCCACATACTATTTCAGTACCGCGACTTAGACCAGCTCTTAACACTCCCATAGATAAATTCCCATATATTGTATCAGATAAAGACTTTAAAAAATTAGTAGCCGTCATAAGAATGGCAGTGCCCTATACAGGGATGATTTTGTCTACAAGAGAGAAGCCTAAATTTAGAGAAGAAGTAATAAGCATTGGCATTTCTCAGATTAGTGCAGGTTCTTGTACAGGAGTAGGTGGATATCATGAAGAGATATCCAAAAAAGGTGGTTCAAAGCCACAATTTGAGGTAGAAGACAAAAGAAGTCCTAATGAAATTTTGAGGACTTTGTGTGAACAAGGGTATCTCCCAAGTTATTGTACTGCCTGCTACAGAATGGGACGTACAGGAGACAGGTTTATGACCTTTGCGAAATCAGGGCAAATACACAACTTCTGTCTACCTAATGCGATACTAACCTTCAAAGAGTTTTTGATTGATTACGGGGATGAAAAAACTAAGGAAATTGGAGAAAAAGCTATAGCGGTAAATTTAGAGAAAATTCCATCAATAACTGTAAGGGAAGAGACAAAGAGAAGGCTTACAAGAATAGAAAATGGAGAAAGAGATCTTTTCTTTTAATATGCAAAATGCCAATAAAATAAAACTTATCAACAAACTTTCGTAAAGGAGATATTTTGCATAAGGAGCGACTTGTTACAAAGCGGTAACAAAACTTAGCAAGACCGAGGGTGGAGGCAGGGCCGAAGCCATGGATGGCGGAGGCGGGCACCTTAAGGCATGGATGCCGATTGTGCCCGGTACCCTGCCGGAACCTGAAGGTCGAGCTTTAGTTTTGTCGCTTTGAAACATCGGAGCGACGATGTAAAATATCTCCTTTGTATATTTTTACAATTAAAAATATGACACAATGCTAATGCCAGATGATTTACATCTTTTCCTTGTTAATTTAGCGATTAGGTGTATAATATAGACGTAAAAAGAGATACTATTATTAAATTAATGTCACAGAAAAGTGATGATGTAAAATGAATAAATTGAGAGGGCGCCAACTGCAAATTTTAAGAAAAATACTGTCCTCTTCAAATACAAGAATGGAAGACATTATGAAAGAATTTGATGTAAGCAAAAGGACAGTATACAGAGAAATTGCTTCTATAAATGAATTTGTTAAAAATTACAATTCAAAAATTGTAAATAAGACTGATGGGTTGGTTATAGAAGGCAATGTTGCTGATATTGAGAAGCTAAAGCTGGATATAGTAGGATATCGTTCAGAGTTTGAAACAGAAGAGAGAAGAAAAATGATATTGTCAGAGCTTTTGCAGCTAAATGAGCCTGTTAAATTAGAGTATTTCAGCAAAAAATTTGGCGTCACCACTTCTACAATAAGTTATGACCTTAAAGAATTAGAAAAGTGGATTGAAAAACAAGGATTAACTTTAATAACAAAGCCAGGTTATGGCGTTTATATATCGGGAAGCGAAAACTCTTTTAGAAAAGCTATAGCTAACTTTTTGTATGAGAATTTTGATACTGCAGATTTGATTGATTTCTTAAAAACAGGATATCTCGCAAAAAACAATATTGAAAAAAACATAGATTTGAGGCTTTTAAACTTAATTGACTACGATACTGTCTTGAAAATAGAAAAGGCAATTTTAAAATTAAAATCGCAAATTGACTATGAAATTGTAGAGAGTTCTTATTTAGGCCTTGTCGTTCACCTTGCCTTAGCTATAAAAAGGCTTCAAAATGGTGAAACTATTGAAATGGGTGAAGACAATTTACAGGAACTTAAAAAAACTAATGAATACAAATTTGCTAAAAAGTTAGCTAAATATTTACAAGAAGAATTGGATATACCTATACCTGAAGATGAGATTGGCTATGTGACAATACACCTTATAGGTGCAAAGTACAGGTCAACTACTCAAAATTACAATGACAAAGACATAGAGATTATTGCCCGGGACATGATAAAAGAAGCAGAAAAAATTTTTGATGTCAGTTTTTCAGAAGATGAGTTTTTGGAAGATGGCTTAAAGAGTCATTTAGTTCCGGCGGTGTACAGATTGGAGATGGGACTTGATATAAGAAACCCTTTGTTGGAGGATATAAAAACAAAATATCCTTTGCTTTTTGAAAAAAGTAATAGAGTTTGCGATGTTTTGCGAAAAAAATTAAACATGGATATTCCAGAAGATGAAGTTGGATATATTGCTATGCATTTTGGTGCAGCTTTAGAGAGGAAAAAAGAGGCCGCCAAAAAGTACAACATAATGGTGGTATGTGCTAGTGGTATTGGAACCTCCAGAATGCTGATGTCAAAACTTCAGATGTTTCCACAAATAAACATAGTGGATGTTACCTCCAGCATAAAACTAAAAGATTTAAAAGGAAGAGATGATATAGACTTAATTGTTTCTACAATACCTCTTGACATAAAAGATAAAAAAGTCGTTGTAGTAAATCCTTTGCTTTTGAAGGAAGATGTAGAAAAGCTAAAGAAGGCCTTAAATACAGACTTTATTATGGAGTACGGAATAAAAAAAGAGGAGGAAGAAAATTACGAAAAAGAGGCCTTTCATATAGCTAATTATGGAAAGAGAATTTTAGAATTATGCGATTCTATAACCTATATGACTGTAACAGGTGAAAAGTCTACTCAAATAATAGAATATATTCTTAAGAATTTGATAGATAAAAATTTAATAAGTGAAAATCAAAAGGAGCAAATAAAAGAAAGACTTTTAAAAAGAGAAAGCTTAGGTAAAATAGTATTACCAAACAAAGGATTTGTCATATATCATTGCACAATTGAAAATATAGATTTTCCATTAGTAGTTGTAGGAAAAGTTATAGAGGAAGTAAAAATGAAAAATCTTGTAGGAGATTATGAAAAGATAAGGACAGCTTTTTTAATGGTAGCACCAGAAGGTGATAGAGAAGGAATTGAAGTTTTAGGAGATTTAAGCATGTCTTTAATTGAAAGAGAAGATTTGGTGAATACTCTTAACGAAGCACAGTCCCAAAAGGAGGTCAAAGAAAAAATAAAAGAAGTGTTATTGAAAAAATTTTATGAAGAAATAAAAAGGATAATTTAGGAGAGGATCAAAAATGTTTAGCATATCGAGAGTTCAAAGAAAAATATTTTATTTGCTTTTGGGGGTAGTATGGTTTTCTACAGGATTTTATGCCATGTTTCATGATAGCTTCCTTAATGGCTTAAAAATAATGGCTTTTGGAAGTGCCTTTATGTTAGTAGTGTTTGCAATACAGACTTATGTCATAAAAATGATACAACTTTATGATAGCAACCTACAAAAACAACATAAAAAGCTTAAAAAGAAAAAAATGAAATAATCTTTGAAAGGAGGTGTTAAAAATGGCAATAAGAGGAGTAATACTCTGCAGCTGGGGAGCAACTTCCAGTGCTCTTGCTAAAAAGGTAACAGATGAAGCTAAAAAGCAAGGATTGGATGTTGTGGTAGATGCTGGCGGTACAGGAGAGTTTAAAAAGAAGGCAGAGGAATACGATGTAGCATTATTAGAACCACAAGTAAGACATCTCAAAAAAGAAATTGAATCAATCGCTTCTAAATACAATATCCCTGTTGATATAGTCGACATGCAGGCCTTTGCTATGATGGATGGCAAAAAAATATTAAATCAAATAATTGAGCTTGCTAAAAAAAGTGGAAAAGAAGTTTAAGGAGGGAATAAAATGAACGATAGGCTTTCAAACAATTGGTTTATGAAGTGGATGGAAGAATCTTTAATGCCAGTTCTTGCTCGTATAGCGCAAAATGTGTATTTGCAGTCAATTAGAGACGCATTTTCAAGCTTTGCTTTGCCTGTGATTTTGACTGGTGCCCTTTTCTTAATTATAGCAAATCCACCAGAGGGAATTAATTGGGCACCTATACATGCATGGGCAAGAGCAGTAAAACCTATTGCAGCTCAAATCATGATACCTTTCCAACTTACTTTTGGGATAATGGCTATGATGGTAGCCTTTGGTACAGCTTATAGCCTTGCTACACGATGGGACCTCGACGAGACGATGACAGGAATTATTTCAATGTTGGCATTTTTTATAACAAGCTTTCCTGCAACAGATGTGACAAAAGTTACTTTTGGAGATGTACTAAATTACCTCGGCGGTCAAGGTTTGTTTGTAGCAATAATAATAGGCATAATTACGGCAATAGTTGTGAGATTCTTTAACAAAAGTGGTTTGGTAATAAAAATGCCTGAAGGTGTGCCACCTTATGTGGTAAGAAGCTTCTTAGCATTAGTTCCTATGTTTGTAATGATAGTGTCAGCGTGGATTGTAGAATGGATTGTATGGGCAAATTTCCATATAACATTGCCGCAATTGGTGCTTGACTTATTTAAGCCCCTTGTTGCTGCATCAAATAGTTATCCTGCAGCTTTAGCTGAAATAATACTCATGATGCTTTTGTGGTCATTAGGAATTCACGGTATGAATGTTGTTTCTTCAATTGCTTATCCTTTCTGGATGACTCAATTAGCTGCAAATGCAGAAGCTGCAGCAAAAGGGCTGCCTTTACCAGGCATTGTAACTGAACCTTTCTTCCATGTGTTTACTCATTTAGGTGGTTCAGGTACTACATGGGCTTTGACAATAATGTTTTTACTTTCAGCTTCTGCACAACTTAGGACAATTGGGAGAGCTGAGCTTATACCTGCAATATTTAATATAAACGAGCCACTAATTTTTGGTACACCTATTGTGTTAAATCCGATACTCATTATTCCGTTTATATTAGCTCCAGCAGCTGTTGTAACAATAAATTACTTTGCTTTTGCTGTAAACTTAGTACCAAGACCTTTAATACAATTGCCTTTTACAGTTCCAGTTTTTATAAGCGGATTTTTATCTACTGGTGGTCATTGGCAAGGAGCTTTGTTGCAGCTGGTAAATTTAATTGTAACAGCGATTATATATTATCCCTTCTTTAAAATGTATGAAGCTCAACTTTTAAAAAACGAAAAGCAAGCAGCAGACCACGAGTAATTTGTGATGGGAGTGAAACTAATGGAGTTAGAACAGATAATATATAACTTAGTATTACATGGAGGAAATGCAAGGGCAGAGGCTTATGAAGCATTGGATGCAGCCGAAAGAGGAGACTTTGAAGAAGCTGAAAAGCATCTTGAAAAAGCAGATGAAGAGTTTTATGAAGGGCATAAATACCAAAATATGCTTACACAAGGAGAGCAAAGTGAAGCTCCTAATTTTCTAGTAATTCACGCTCAAGACCAGCTTATGACAGCCCTTGCTGAAAAAAATTTAATAAAAAGAATGATTGAGCTCTATAAAAGAGTCAATCAATTAGAAAAAAGACAATAATAAAATCCCCTCGCTACCCGGAAATTCCGGGTAGTATTTTTATAATAATTATATCACCTTGTTTCTTTTTTGTCATTATGACCCGAAGCTTTGAAAGTCATTTGTCCACAAGACAACTACAAATCTATTTTGTATACGTTATAAAAAATCGCTTTAAAGTATTGAATTATTTTTTAATATTTATTACAATATATTTGTAAACAATTAAATTATTTCATTAGGTGAGGGATAATTATGTATGAATCTAAAATTAAAGATGAACTTGTTGACCAGTTATTTGAGGCCATTTTAAAACTTAGAAATATAGAGGAATGTTACAGATTTTTTGAAGATATTGCTACAATAAATGAAATAAAGGCATTAGCCCAAAGATTGGAGGTTGCAAAAATGCTTCGCCAAAAAAAGACTTACATAGAAATTGCAGAAAAGACAGGAGCAAGTACTGCTACCATAAGCAGAGTAAATAGGGCATTGAATTATGGAGCAAATGGATATAAAATTATATTAGACAGGTTAGAATCAGAATCCCGGGAATAAAACCGGGCTTTTTTAAAACTAAATTGGAGTGAGAAAAATGAACAGCATATTAAATAACCTCAATGACAAACAAAAAGAAGCAGTTATGACTACAGAAGGACCTCTTTTGATATTAGCGGGAGCTGGAAGCGGAAAAACTCGTGTTTTGACTCATAGAATTGCTTATCTTATAAAAGAGAAAAAAATCTCTCCTTCTAACATACTGGCTATCACTTTTACAAATAAAGCGGCAGAGGAAATGAAAACAAGAGTAGAAGAGTTACTGGGTTATATAGGGGACCTGTGGGTATCTACATTTCATTCAGCCAGTGTGAGAATTTTAAGGAGAGATATTGACAAAATAGGATATGACAGAAATTTTGTCATATTTGACACTACTGACCAAAAGGCTTTAATACAGGAATGCCTTAAAGAGCTAAATTTAAGTGAAAAACAGTATCCTGTGAAAACTGTCTTAAATGCTATTTCTTCTGCAAAGGATAAAATGGTAACTCCAGAAGAGTATATTCATGTTTTTGGAAATGAATACAGAAGTAAGAAAATAAGTGAAATATACAAATTATATCAAAAAAAGTTAAAGAAAAACAATGCACTTGATTTTGATGACATAATTATAAAAACCATTGAACTTTTTAAGGAAAGCCCAGAAGTTTTAGACTTTTACCAGAGGAAATTTAAATACATAATGGTAGATGAATATCAAGACACAAATATGCCTCAATACCATTTTGTGAATATGTTAGCCCAAAAATACAGAAACTTATGTGTAGTTGGTGATGATGACCAAAGCATATATGGTTGGAGAGGGGCAGATGTAGGTAACATATTAAATTTCGAGAAAGATTATCCTGAGGCTAAAGTTATAAAATTAGAGCAAAACTATCGTTCTACCAAAACAATATTGGAAGCAGCCAATTATGTCATAGATAATAATATAAGAAGGAAGAAAAAAACTTTATGGACAAATAATGAACAAGGAGAAAAGATAATTCTCTGTGAATTAGAGAATGAGAGGGAAGAGGCGGAATTTGTGATACAAGAAATAATCAACTTAAAAGAAAGAGAAAATAGAAGTTTTAGAGATTTTGCTATTTTATACAGGACAAATGCCCAGTCCCGTGCTTTTGAGGAAGCCTTAATGAGGGTGCGAATTCCTTACAAAGTGGTCGGAGCTTTAAGGTTTTACGACAGAAAAGAAATAAAAGACATTATTGCCTATTTGAGAATACTTGTAAATCCTTATGATGACATATCTTTTAAAAGGATAATAAACGTTCCTAAAAGAGGTATTGGAGCTGCAACCATTGAAGCATTAGAGGCTACAGCTTTGGAGAAAGACACCAGTCTTTTTTTTGCAATAGATGATGCAAAAGTAAGCCAAAGGGCTAAAAATAGCCTTTTAGAATTTAAGGAATTTATTTTAGAATTAATTGATAAAAAAGATACAATGACTGTCAGTGAAGTAATAAATTACATTTTAGAAGAGACTGGATATGTAGAGGAGTTAGAAAAAGAAGAATCAGAACAAGCAGAAGGAAGGATAGAAAACCTAAAAGAGTTTTTAAATGCGGCTTATGAATTTGAAGAGTCTTCAGAGGACAAATCTTTAGAAGCATTTTTGGCCGGGATAACATTGGTATCTGATATTGACTTGGCTGGAGAGATTGGAGAAAGCGTTGTTCTCATGACGTTGCATTCGGCGAAGGGATTAGAGTTTCCTGTTGTCTTTATGGTAGGCATGGAAGAAGGAATATTTCCTTCTTTTAAGTCATTTACAGATGAATATGAATTAGAAGAGGAAAGACGGCTCTGTTATGTTGGCATTACGAGGTCTAAAGAAAAACTCTATATGACCTATGCGAGGAGGAGAAATTTATACGGCAAATCTCAGTACAGCTCCTATTCCCGTTTTATAAGCGAAATACCTGAGAGGTTTTTAGTAAGATACCATGAGTTATCAAAGCCAAGGGAAGAGTATAGGTCTGTATCTAGCTATGTAGAAAGGAAAACTTATGAAAAGGCTCAATATAATTTAGGAGATAAAGTAGAGCATAAAATATGGGGGATAGGTACTGTAGTAAAAGTAGAAGGAGAAGAGATTACAGTTGCCTTTCCAAATGTGGGCATAAAAAAGTTAGACTTAAAGTTTGCTCCTATTAAAGCTATTTCTTGAAATGTGGAGGTCGAATTATGGATCCAAAAGAAAGGATAAAGGAATTGAGAGAAAAAATAAATTATCACAATTACAGATATTACGTTTTGGACCAACCAGAGATTTCAGACTATGAGTACGACATGCTGATGAGAGAACTTATAGAATTAGAAGAAAAATATCCAGAGCTTAAAACTCCAGACTCTCCATCCCAAAGAGTAGGTGGGGAGCCTTTAAAAGAATTTGAGCCTTTTACCCATGTAGTTCCAATGTTAAGTTTGGCTAATGCTTTTTCTGAGGGAGAACTTAGAGACTTTGACAGAAGAGTAAGAGAGGCAGTGGGAGATGTAGAGTACGTAGTAGAATTAAAAATTGACGGCTTATCTGTGGAACTAATTTATGAAAAAGGCATATTTACTGTGGGTTCTACAAGAGGAGACGGGATCGTAGGAGAAAATGTCACACAAAATTTAAAGACTATAAAGTCAATTCCTTTAAGGCTTAAGGATGATGTAAGCCTTGTTGTAAGAGGAGAGGTCTTCATGCCTCGCGCTTCTTTTGAAAGATTAAACACAGAAAGAGAAAAATTAGGGGAAAGCCTTTTTGCAAATCCTAGAAATGCCGCAGCAGGTTCTTTAAGGCAATTAGACCCTAAAGTGACTGCGAAAAGGGATTTGGACATTTTTATTTTTAACCTTCAAAGGGTTGAGGGTAGAAAATTTAAAACTCACGTCGAGACATTAGAATTTTTAAAAGAACAAGGGTTTAAAGTAATACCCATTCACAAAAAATGTAGCAATATAGATGAAGTAATAAGAGAAATAGAAGAAATAAGAAATTTAAAAGATAAGCTGCCTTATGATATTGATGGAGCAGTAGTAAAGGTAAATGACCTTGAAAAGAGGAAGATTTTAGGTCAGACTGCAAAGGAACCAAGATGGGCTATTGCTTTTAAATATCCTGCAGAGAGGAAAAAAACAAAAGTTTTGGACATAATAGTTCAAGTAGGAAGAACCGGAGCTTTGACTCCTACAGCTATATTGGAGCCAGTGCCCATCTCAGGTTCTGTTGTAAGCCGAGCTACACTTCACAATGAGGACTACATAAAAGAGAAAGACATAAGGATAGGAGACACGGTAATAGTTCAAAAAGCGGGAGAAATCATTCCTGAAGTAGTAGAAGTGGTAAAAGAAGAGAGGACTGGACAAGAAAGAGAATTTGTAATGCCAGATAGATGCCCTGAATGCGGTGCTTTAGCTGTCAGGCTTCTGGGTGAGGCTATAAGGCGTTGCACAGGTCTAAATTGTCCTGCACAGCTTCTAAGAGGCATTATCCACTTTGCTTCAAAAGATGCAATGGATATAGAAGGATTGGGGCCAGCTATAATAAATCAGCTTTTGTCAAAAGGTCTAATTCACAACATAGCAGATTTGTATTATCTTAAATACGAAGATTTAATACAATTAGAAAGAATGGGGGACAAATCTGTTAAAAATTTATTAAATGCTATTGAAGAAAGCAAAACAAGAGATTTAGATAGATTGCTCTTTGGCTTGGGTATAAACTTAATAGGCAGTAAAGCTGCCCAAGTGATTGCTGAGCATTTTAAGACAATGGACAATATCATGAAGGCAAAATTTGAAGACTTTACACAGTTGCCTGACATAGGACCTAAGATGGCAAGAAGCATAGTTTCCTTTTTTGCAGAAAAACAAAATGTAGAGATAATTGAAAAACTTAAAAATGCTGGAGTAAACATGAAAAAACTTTCAAAAGGAAAAGTAAGCAACATATTTGAAGGGAAAACTTTTGTTTTGACAGGAGCGTTGGAAAGTTACACGAGAGAAGAAGCTACCAGAATGATTGAAGAAAGAGGTGGAAAAGTTACAAATTCAGTAAGTAAAAAAACAGACTATGTATTAGTAGGTAAAGATCCTGGTTCTAAACTTAAAAAAGCCCAAGAATTAGGAATAAAGATAATTGATGAAAAACAATTTGAAGAAATGCTAAAAGGTGAAAATATTTAAAAACTCTATCCTTCAAAAAATATGTTTTTGTGGTAAACTATAATAGGTGAATAATAAAGGAAAGGTGTGGTAACATGGCTATTAGCAGGAGCGAAGTTGAGCATGTGGCTAAACTGGCCCGTCTCAAATTTTCGCAAGAGGAAATAGAAGAGTTTACAGTGCAACTGAGCAAAATTATCGACTATGTAAACAAATTAAACGAATTGGACACTGAAAATGTAGAGCCTACAGCTCATATAGTGCCAATCCATAATGTATTTAGAGAAGACGAAGTAAAGCCTTCAATGGACAGAGACAAAATATTGATGAATGCACCTTATAAAGAGAACGGCTGTTTTAAAGTGCCAAAGATTATAGAATGAGGAGGTACATAAATGGAATTATATAGTTTGACAATTCACGAACTTAGAGAACTTCTCAAAAAGAGAGAAGTCAGCGCTTTGGAAGTGACAAAATCCTATCTTGAAAGAATAAAAGAAGTAGAACCTAAAATAGATGCTCTTGTCACAATTACAGAGGATTTTGCCTTGCAAAAAGCAAAAGAGGCAGATGAGAAAATCAAAAAGGGAGAGGACACGGCCCTTACAGGCATTCCTGTCATAATAAAGGACAACATTTCTACTGAGGGAATAAAAACCACTTGTTCTTCTAAGATGCTAGAAAACTATATTCCTCCCTATAATGCTACAGTAGTGGAAAAATTACTAGAAGAAGGAGTGATAATTTTAGGAAAATCCAATTTAGACGAATTTGCAATGGGGTCTTCTACAGAAAATTCCGCTTTTAAAACTACAAAAAATCCTTGGGACTTATCCCGTGTTCCAGGAGGGTCTTCTGGTGGTTCTGCAGCAGCTATAGCGGCAGACGAGGCGGCTTTTGCTTTGGGTTCAGATACAGGTGGTTCTATAAGACAACCAGCTTCTTTATGCGGTGTAGTAGGGATGAAACCTACTTATGGATTGGTGTCAAGATATGGCCTTGTAGCTTTTGCCTCTTCACTTGACCAGATTGGACCCTTTACAAAAGATGTTACAGACTGTGCTATTGTATTAAATACAATTATAGGGCATGACCCAAAAGACTCTACTTCTTTAAAAATAGACAAGCCTGATTACACTTCTTATCTCAAAGAAGATATTAAAGGTTTGAGGATAGGAGTGGCTAAAGAATTTTTTGGCGAGGGAATAGAAGAAGGGGTAAAAGAAACTGTACAAGAATCTATAAAAGTTTTACAAGACTTAGGTGCAGAAATCATAGATATCTCTATTCCTTATGTAGAATATGCTCTTCCAGCTTATTATATAATCGCTTCGGCAGAGGCTAGTTCTAACCTTGCGAGGTATGATGGTATAAGATACGGCCATATTGCAGAAAAATATGAAGATTTAATTGATATGTACATGGTCACGAGAAGTGAAGGATTTGGAAAAGAAGTAAAGAGAAGGATAATGCTAGGGACTTACGCTTTAAGTTCGGGCTATTACGATGCCTATTACAAAAAAGCATTAAAGGTCAGAACTCTCATTAAAAATGACTTTGAAAAAGCTTTTGAAAAATGCGATGTAATAATAGGTCCAACAAGTCCTACTGTAGCTTTTAAAATTGGAGAAAGGGCAAACGACCCGTTAGCCATGTACTTAGCAGATATATACACTGTATCGGTTAACATAGCGGGGCTCCCTGGCATATCCATACCTTGTGGTCTTTCAGATGGCTTACCTGTTGGACTTCAGATAATTGGCAGACATTTTGACGAAGGGAAAATATTAAATGTCGCTTATGCCTTTGAACAAGCCAATAAATTTAGTGCAAAACCACAGGCCATAGGAGGTGCAAGATAATGAAGTACGAAGCAGTGATTGGCTTAGAGGTCCATGCCGAACTT
Source organism: Thermoanaerobacter sp. CM-CNRG TB177 (assembly GCF_018588165.1). Classification (NCBI taxonomy): domain Bacteria; kingdom Bacillati; phylum Bacillota; class Clostridia; order Thermoanaerobacterales; family Thermoanaerobacteraceae; genus Thermoanaerobacter; species Thermoanaerobacter sp. CM-CNRG TB177. The sequence continues at coordinate 18,947 of NZ_JAFCAC010000046.1, read as the reverse complement.
TTGACAGAGAGCAAAATCTTCTGTGGTTGTACTACCAAATTTGGCGGTGAACCTAATACCCACGTATGTCCGGTATGTCTTGGACTTCCCGGAACTTTACCAGTTTTAAATAAAAAAGTTGTAGAATATGCTGTAAGAGCGGGACTTGCTTTAAACTGCACAATTGCAAACTTCAGCAAGATGGACAGAAAAAACTACTTTTATCCTGACTTGCCCAAAGCTTATCAGATTTCTCAATATGACCTTCCCTTGTGCAGCAACGGATATGTAGAAATTGAAGTAGATGGTAAGGTGAAGAAAATAGGAATAAAGAGGATACACATTGAAGAAGATGCTGGAAAGTTGCTACATGAAAATACAGATGGTTCTTTAGTAGATTACAACCGTGCAGGGGTGCCTCTCATTGAAATAGTTTCTGAACCAGATATGTCTACACCTGAAGAAGCTTATCAATACTTAACAAAATTAAAGAGCATTTTAGAGTACACCGAAGTTTCTGACTGCAAAATGCAGGAAGGTTCTTTAAGAGTTGATACAAATGTGTCTGTGAGGCCTGTGGGAAGTACTGAATTAGGGACAAAAATAGAGCTTAAAAATTTAAACTCCTTTAGAGCCGTTCAAAAGGCGTTGGAATATGAAATAAAAAGGCAGATAAAAGTCTTAGAAGAAGGCGGAACAATAGTACAAGAGACAAGAAGATGGAATGAGGCAAAAGGAATAACCGAGCCTATGAGGACAAAAGAGGAAGCTCATGATTACAGGTATTTCCCTGAACCAGATTTAGTTCCAATAATTGTAACAGATGAGTGGAAAGAAGAGATTAGAAAGTCTTTGCCTGAAATGCCACACCGCAAGAGAGAGAGATTTATTTCCGAGTACGGTTTACCTGAATATGATGCTAAAATTATAACTTCTTCAAAGAAAATAGCGGACTTCTTTGAAAAGTGCGCTCTCGAATATGATTCTCCAAAGGCTGTAAGCAATTGGCTTATGGGAGAATTTTCTCGCCTCATGAATGAGACAGGGAAAGAAATAGACGAAGTACCCGTAACACCGCAAATGTTAGTAAAATTGCTTAAATTAATTGATAACGGTGTGATAAGCGGATCCATTGCTAAAACTGTTTTTGAAGAGATGTTTGGTACAGGGAAAGAGCCAGAGGTAATAGTAGAAGAAAAAGGATTGAAACAGATAGCTAATGAGGACGAATTAAGAGAAATTATCAAAAAAGTCATAGCTGAAAATCCTAAATCAGTAGAGGATTACAAAAATGGCAAAGAAAAGGCAATGGGCTTTTTGGTAGGGCAAGTTATGAAGGCGACCAAAGGAAAAGCAAATCCGCAGCTTACTAATCAAATTTTGAAAGAAGAATTGTCTAAATAAATAGTCTACGCTAAGTGTAGGCTAAGATTAATAATAAGCTCCACTTTTTATACATTTAAAAGTGGGGCTTGATTTATATTACTCACTTTGTGAACAAATTTTTCAGCATTTTGCTGTTATTTTTTTGCTTTTATATAATATGCACAATTGATATTTGAATTTTCATCGCTGACTTTGTTTTTATCGATATAATCATCAATTAATCCATTGATTTTGTTCATCTGTGAAAGATTAGATAAAATACACTTTCCTTCTTTTTGGTAAATACAATCGGCTGTGCAATTTATATTAGTCACAAGTGCCACCTCCCTTTTTTATTTTTCCTAAAACTCAAAAAACTAATCCATTTAACCGATACAGTATATGTAATTACTAATAAAGTTAAAAAATTGTAATGAGTTTGTAATCATTTTGTAATATTAATGTATTATGATATATTTAAAGTCGAATTTTTTCAAAAAAAGGGGGGTTTTTAGTGAAAAAAATAGTATTATTTGTTGCAATAGTTGTAGCAATTTTAGCCTCCTACAGTATGGCCTTCGCTTATAAAAATACTATCTTAGTAGATGGAAAACCTTTTTATTACAATATTCCAGATGTCACAATTAAAATAGATGGTCAAAATTTCGATACAGGAAAGACCCCACCTTTAATTTTAAAAGCCAGCACATTAATTCCTGTGAGGGTGATCTCAGAAAAAGGATTTGGAGCTAAAGTAGAGTGGGATGATAAAACCAAGACGGTTACTATAACAAAAGATAAAACAGTTAAATTAACTATTGGAAGTGATATTGCTTTAGTAGATGGAAAAGAAGTTAAATTGATAGCTCCTGCAAGAATAATAGAAATTAGTAAAAAGGGATATACATATATTCCTTTTAGATTTTTATTTGAGACTTTTGGTTATAAAGTAGAATGGGACCAAAAAAATTATCAAATAAATACTACCTCTCCTCCTAAAATTGTAAATATAACAAATTTTGATACAAGCTATAATAATGGCATATTTTCTATAAATATCACAGGAGATAATCCTATAAAATATAACCAAGGACTTATAGAAAATAGTGGGGATATTAGAATTTATATTGATATAGAAGATGCCATATGGGCTAAGGGAAGAACAGATATAGAAATTAACAAAAAAAGTCTTGTAAAGGCAGTAATTGCACAAAACCAAACACAGCCTACACCTAAGGTGCGAGCAGTTATATATTTAAAAGAGGTGGTGCCTTACAAAATTATCCAATCGCAGGATAAAACACGTTTAACTATTTCTTTTGATGTTGGGACAAGCTATGTAACAGGGATAAGTTTTACAAAAGAAGGTGATTATGATAAAGTTATAATTAATGCTGATGCAGAACATTTTAATACTCAAAGAATAGGGGATAATAAAATAGTTATAGACATATCAGATGCTGTTCTTAAAATGCCAGATGGCAATAAAGCTGGTCAAATACCAGTAGAAGGAAATGTTATAACGGCTATAAGGTATTCACAGTATAACAACGACACAGTGAGGGTGGTGGCAGATACTACTAGCAAAACGGATTATTCTGTAAAAATAGTCGATAAAAATATTATAATGTTGGTTATAAAGTCTAAGGCGGATACAGTGCCTCTTATTTACATAGATCCTGGTCATGGGGGAAGTGACCCTGGAGCGATAGGAGTAGGTGGCTTAAGAGAATCTGACGTAGTTTTAGGGATTGCTCTTAAACTAAATAGCCTTCTCACAAAAGGTGGATTTAGAACGATGATGTCTAGAGATTCTGATGTATTTGTAGACCTTATTACTAGGTCACAAGAAGCGAACAATGCGGGAGCTGACATATTTATAAGTATACATACTAATGCTTTTGGAACTCCAACTCCTAAAGGCACAGAAATATGGTATTATCCAAATGGATACAAAGGAGATACGAGAGACAACAAGACCTTTGCTCAAATTATCTATAATAACTTAATGAAAGAGATAAATACGGTAGATAGGGGACTTAAAGAAGGTCCTAGTTTGTCAGTGCTAAACAAGACAAAAATGCCAGCAATACTTATTGAGACAGCTTTTATAACGAATCCTGATGATGCAGCCTTGCTTCAAGATGATGCCTTCCAATGGAAAGTGGCTCAAGGAATATATAACGGTATTGTAGAGTATTTTAAAAAATTAAAAGAGGGATCTATTTCTACCACTGTTTCTAATTCTGTATATAATACAAATAACAATCCATAATTTATCTGGTTTTTTAAACCAGATTTTTTTGTTTTTATGTTCTTGTAAAATATTAATAAAGGTTTTAAAATAATATTGTAGAATAAAAACAATGAGAGGATAAATTAACATTAAACTATTTTTATGAAATGAAAGGGTTGAAGAAATGAATAGAATTGATGGAAGGGAATTTAATGAGCTAAGACCTATAAAAATTACAAGAAATTTTAATAAATTTGCAGAAGGTTCTGTGCTAATTGAAATGGGGGAGACAAAAGTCATTTGTACAGCTTCTATTGAGGATAAAGTACCTCCATTCCAAAAAGGTACAGGTAAGGGTTGGATAACTAGTGAGTATGGTATGTTGCCAAGAGCAACTGAAACGAGAAATCCAAGAGAAGTAACTAAAGGAAGACCTAGTGGAAGGACTATGGAAATACAGCGGCTTATAGGCCGTTCTTTAAGGTCTGTAGTAGATTTGGATGTGTTAGGAGAAAAAACTATTTGGATAGATTGCGATGTTATCCAAGCGGATGGAGGTACAAGAACAGCTTCTATTACAGGTTCATTTATAGCATTGGCAGATGCACTTAACAAATTGGTAGAAAAAGGCGATATTCCTAAGATTCCTTTAAAAGGTTTTGTTGCAGCTGTAAGTGTAGGCATTGTAGATGGAAATAAGCTTTTAGATTTATCCTTTCAGGAAGATTCGAATGCATTAGTAGATATGAATGTAGTTATGACAGACAAAGGAGAAATTGTAGAAATACAGGGAACAGGTGAAGGTGGACCATTTACAAAGCAAAATTTATCAGACCTTTTAAGCCTTGCAGAATATGGGATTGAACAGATTATCAAAATTCAAAAAGAAGTTCTTTATGATATTGTTGATAAAATAGGAGTTGATTCAGTTGAAAATAATAATAGCAACCAACAATCCTCACAAAACTGAAGAAATAAAAAATTTTTTTAAAGGCTATCCTGTTGAAATTTATTCCATGGCAGACTTGGGCATAAAAGAAGATATAAAAGAGACAGGAAATACGATTGAAGAAAATGCTCTTATCAAGGCTCGCTTTTTAAAAGAAAAAGTTGATGGAATTGTTATAGGCGATGATACAGGGTTGTTTGTGGAGTATTTAAATGGGCAACCTGGAGTATATTCTGCAAGATTTGCTGGTGAAAATGCTACATATGAAGATAACAACAAAAAATTATTAAAGCTATTAGAGGGCGTTCCTTACGAAAAAAGAAAAGCCTATTTTAAGACAGTGATAGCAGTGGTAGAAAGAGAAAAAGAAACTTTATTAGAAGGTAAATTAGAAGGGTATATTTTAGATCGTCCTCGAGGAAAAAATGGTTTTGGATACGATCCGATTTTTTACGTTGATGATTTAGGGAAAACTTTGGCAGAACTTACTATGGAAGAAAAGAATAAGATAAGTCACAGAGCTAATGCTCTTGTGAAATTGAAAAATTACATTTTGCAACGTTTGGGGGAAAAGTAAATGGTTTTAGCTGTAATTAGTGATACACATGGTATATTTACACTGGTTAGAAAAAAATTGCGGGAGCTTAAGGGAATAGATTATCTTATTCATTTAGGAGATAATGCTTCAGACGCCGCTCAACTATCTCAAGAGTTTGGTATTCCATTGGAGTATGTTAAAGGAAATTGTGATTTTCCTACAAAAGACGAATTGGAGAAAGTAATTGAAATAGAAGGCAAAAAAATCCTGTTGACTCATGGACACCGATATTACGTGAAGTATGAGTATCAAACGATTTTAGATAGAGGAAAAGAATTGGGAGTAAATGCGGTATTTTTTGGGCATACACATATTCCTATGATTTCAAAACAAGAAGATATTTTACTTTTAAATCCCGGCAGTCCTTCTTTGCCACGAGAAGGTGCGAAAAGAACAATAGCATTAGTGACAATTGATAAAAGCGGGATATTCCCAAGATTGGTGAATTTAGAAGAAGCTTCAGTGATAAAAGAAGCTTAGAAAGGCGTAAAAGGAAAAGTTACTCTTTTTATGTCTTTTATACAATTTAATCTACGAAAATTTTTTACTGGAGGTGTTGACAAAGATAGGGGCATCTGATATAATCTAAAACTGTCAGACGAATTGAGAAACTAGCGAGGAAAATTAAATTAAGTTGATTATATGCGGGTGTAGCTCAATGGTAGAGCCCCAGCCTTCCAAGCTGGTTACGTGGGTTCGATTCCCATCACCCGCTCCATATGCGCCTGTAGCTCAGTTGGATAGAGCAACGGCCTTCTAAGCCGTGTGTCGGGAGTTCGAATCTCTCCAGGCGCACCATTTATTGTGTGGTGGATATAGTTCAGTTGGTTAGAGCGCCAGATTGTGGCTCTGGAGGTCGTGGGTTCGAGTCCCACTATCCACCCCATGTTGGGATGTAGCCAAGCGGTAAGGCACCAGACTTTGACTCTGGCATTCGTAGGTTCGAATCCTACCATCCCAGCCAATTATCAGATAATT
>NZ_JAFCAC010000046.1:0-12832 GCF_018588165.1 Thermoanaerobacter sp. CM-CNRG TB177 | reverse complement strand
GCACCTGCCTTTTAAGCAGGGTGTCCCGCGTTCGAGTCGCGGATGGGTCACCAGTTTTAAAGGAAAAAATGAGGTTTTGAATTTGGGCGGGAGTGGCGGAATTGGCAGACGCGCTAGATTCAGGTTCTAGTGCCTAAAGTGGCATATGGGTTCAAGTCCCTTCTCCCGCACCATAAAAAATCAAGGGTTTCAGGATTTTGAAGAATTTTACAAAGACATTGTTGACTACATTTTGACTACATAAATTGTCAGACAATTTCAGAACCTCATCCTTGACTACACGCTAGGTAGTCAAGTTTTTTTATATTCTCCCAAAAGGGAGAAAGTAAAGTGGGTTCGATTAAAAAGAGAGGTAATAAATATCAAGTAATAATTGAGTTGGAGAAGGATATAAATGAAAAAAGAATTAGAAGATATTTCACTGCTAATTCTGAAGCAGAAGCTAAAAAGATTTTGACAGAACAAGAGTATCAATTGCAGCAAAATTGTTTTGTTATCCCCACTGAGGTGACCTTTGGAGAATTTTTAAATTACTGGTTTGATAATTACGTAAAAATCAAAAATGAAAAAAACAACACAAACTGCATACAGACATATATTAGACAAATACATTATCCCCAAGTTGGGCAATATACAATTTGCAAAGGTTAACACATCCAAAGTTACTATAAATATTTGATTGAAGAAGCTGAATTGTTCCCCAATACTGTATATAAACACCATACAAACATACGAAAAGTTCTAGATTCTAGATTTTGCTTTAAAACAAAAATTTGTTAGCAGTAACGTTGCTAATACAGTAGAACTACCTAAAAAAATTAAATTTAGGGGAAATTTATATACGGTAGAGCAGTTAAAAGAACTGCTTAAAGAATAGAATGTAAGTATCAGAAAAAAGCATTCAAAGAATTTATTATAGCCTAAAATATTAGACTCTTTTTAAAATGTAAAATTTATAAAAAGTTTTTTAAAACAAATTTTTTGGCATATTGCAATTTATAAAAGTTCATTAAAAATCAGGGTTATCAAGCTGCTTTACACATATTATTGGGATATTTACAAATTTTTGATGTATTTATGATGTATTTAACATCGTTGAGTTATAAAAATTAGCGACTTTGATAGAAAAGCGTTAATTTTAAAAGAATAACAAGTTATCAATGATGTTCCAAAGGCATTTACTTTAATAAGTAAATAGAAGTAAATTTCAAGTAGGAAGCATGGCCTTTGAAAGAAAAAAATTTTATAACCTGAAGGCTTATCAACATAAATTCAATCCCAGGCCCTGATTGGCGTACGGGGGTGAATCACAAATGAAAATTGTGCTTATTGCTCCTTATAGAGATTTGCTGGAGACCGCAATTACAGTAAAAAAAGACCTGAATGTCGATATCGAACTGGAGCTAGGAGATTTGAGCGAAGGTGTCAAGGTGGCCAGAGAATGGGAGAAAAAGGGTGTCGATATCATAATAAGTCGAGGGGGCACGTACCAGCTTATAAAAGAATCAGTTTCTGTGCCTGTAGTGGAAATTAAGGTAAGTGCTTTCGACATTTTAAGGCAGTTTAACGGATTGATAGGGTGCAAAGAAATTATAGGTGTAGCCGGATATAAAAATGTAATATACGGCTGCGAAGTTATCGGGGAGATATTAGATTTAAATTTAATTAAGGTGGTCATCGAAAAAGAGGAAGAAGGCCTGCGGCAGGTTGCCGCAGCCAAAGAAAAGGGTGTAAGTTTAATTATAGGGGACACGATCGGCGCTTACAGTGCCAAAAGATTAGGGCTGAAGAGCCGCCTCATCACCTCTGGAAAGGAAGCCGTGGCTGCTGCTGTAAGCGAGTCTTTCAGGCTGGCCCAAGCACTCAAGGCGGAGAAAGAAAAAGCCGAACAGATCAGGACCATAGTAGACTTCGTGCACGATGGAATTATCGCCATAGATAAAGAGGGCAGAGTTTCTATATACAATAGGATGGCCGAGAAAATATTCAAAAGGCCGCCGGCCGAAGCCGTCGGGCGAAAGGTTGAGACGGTAGTGCCCAACACCAGGCTTTACGAGGTGATAGAGACAGGAAAACCCCAGATCGGAGAGTTGCAGGAAGTTTTGGGTACCATGATCGCCACAAACCGGGTACCTATAGTGGTAGGGAACGAGGTCGTGGGAGCGGTGGCCACCTTTCAAGACGTCACCATGCTCCAGAAAGTGGAACAGAAAATAAGAAGGCAGCTTGCCGACAGGGGTCTGGTGGCTATGTACACATTCGATGATATTATCTATTCGAGCGAAAAGATGAAGGATGTGGTAAATCAGGCCAAAAAATACGCGCTGCTCGACTCTACAGTACTCATATTCGGAGAAACCGGCACGGGTAAGGAACTTTTTGCCCAGAGCATTCACAATGCCAGCAGGAGGAAAAACGGCCCCTTTGTAGCCATAAACTGTGCTGCACTGCCTGAAAACCTTCTGGAAAGCGAGCTTTTCGGCTACGCTGAAGGCGCTTTTACCGGTGCACGGAAGGGAGGAAAAGCCGGATTGTTTGAGCTGGCCCATGGGGGGACCATTTTTCTCGATGAGATCGGAGAAATGCCTCCGGGCCTCCAGTCCAAACTGCTCCGTGTAATTCAGGAAAGAAGGGTTATGAGGATAGGGGATGACAGGTTAATCCCAGTGGATGTAAGGATAATATGCGCCACAAACAGGGAACTCGTTGAAATGATAAAACAGGGCAAATTCAGGGAAGATCTGTTCTATCGCATAAACGTCCTGCAGATTAATATACCACCTCTCAGGGAGAGAAAAGAGGACTTGGATGTGCTAGTGCCCCATTTCATAAAAAAATATTCGCTTGGCTGCGGAAAGTATATAAACGGCCTAACTTCAAGGGCAATGGACTTTTTGAAAACCTTTAACTTTCCGGGAAACGTAAGGGAGCTTGAGAGCATTATAGAAAGAGCATGCGCCCTCTGCGAGGGGACTTTAATAGACGTTGGGGATATAAGGTTTTATCAACGGGAAGAGAGTGATGTAATGCCGAAAATGGAGAGTCATGATATAAAACCCCTGGAGGAGATAGAAAGAGAGTACATCGCAAAGGCTATAAGGTTAGCAGGAGGCAATTTATCTGAAGCTGCACGGAAGCTGGGCGTTAACAGGACGACTCTTTGGAGAAAGTTAAAGGAAAATAAAAAATAAGATTCAAAAATAATGGACGGCGAAGATTGTTGTTGCAAAATGTAGCGGTAGTTTTAATTTTGCAACATTACATGTTGCAAAATTTTATAAATTATAATCGCATAAACAGGCATATAAATGCTCGGAGCAGGTCCATTGCGGTTCAGGTAATGGGATGGGACTTCAAGAATATGTGGCACGGTTCTTGCTTTACCATTTTACGGAGGTGATTTTTATGAAAAAGTTGGCAGTGGTAGTACATACTGAAGACAACGTAGCCACTGCAGTACAAAATCTGAGCAAAGGGCAGGAGGTGCGTGTGGATGTGGACGGTAATGAGATGCAGGTAAAATTGATAGACGATATTCCCTTTGGCCACAAGTTTGCGCTGAAGGACATCGAAGCGGAAATGGACGTGATAAAATACGGAGAGGTCATCGGCAGGGCTACCCGGTTCATTAAGACAGGAGAGCATGTCCATGTCCATAACATAGAAAGCCTGCGAGGCAGGGGCGATTGGGAGGGTGAGAAAAAATGAAAATAATGGGCTATGTTAGACCGGACGGCAGAGTAGGCATCCGAAATCACATACTTATAATACCTTCTTCTGTCTGTGCCAGCGAGGTGGCTATGCGTATAGCTTCGCATGTGGAGGGAGCGGTAGCGCTTGCCAACCAGCACGGTTGCTGTCAGATCGGAGCAGACCTGGAACTTACCGCGAAGACTCTGGTCGGCCTCGGCAAGAATCCGAACGTGGCGGCTGCCCTGGTGGTAGGGTTGGGCTGTGAAGGTGTTCCTACCGAAAAGGTGGCCGAGGAAATAGCGGCGACCGGCAAGAGGGTGGAGTATATAATAATTCAGGACTGCGGCGGGACGCTGAAAGCCGAAGAGATCGGGACTAGAATAGCAAGACAAATGGCGCAGGAAGCCGCACTGCTGAAGAGGGAAGAAGTGGATATATCCAATTTAATACTTGCGGTGGAATGTGGCGGTTCCGATACCACTTCAGGACTTGCCTCGAATCCGGTGGCGGGCTATGTTTCAGATAAATTAATCGAACTGGGCGGCACATCCATGTTTTCGGAGACCACGGAGATAATAGGCGCCGAGCATCTACTGGCAAAGCGTGCCGTTTCTAGGGAAGTGGCTGATAAGCTCCTGGAGATCGTAAGAAGGTGCGAAGAAAAAGCCAAGACGATGGGAGTCGATATGCGGGGAGGACAGCCTACTCCGGGCAATATCGAGGGAGGCATAAGCACCATAGAGGAAAAATCCATGGGCGCTATATATAAAGGCGGTACGAAACCGATACAGGGAATCCTGGATTATGCAGAACCACCGGCTGAGAAGGGCGGTCTTTATATCATGGATACCCCCGGGCAGGACATAGAGTCAATAACCGGTATGACCGCAGGCGGAGCGCAAGTGGTGATCTTTACGACCGGCAGGGGTACGCCCACCGGTTCGCCGATTGCTCCAGTTATAAAGATAACTGCTAACCCCGATACGTATAAAAAGATGGAGGATAACATAGATTTCAACGCCGGTACCATAGTCCAAGGCGACGAAACTATAAGAGAGGCTGGAGAACGGTTATTCAAAGAGATGATAGAAGTCGTCAACGGCAAGCTTACAAAAGCCGAGGTGTTAAAGCATAGAGAATTTGGAATATACAAACTCATATCCACTTTCTGAAAGGAGAGGTGAATTCCTGTGAAAATATTAAGAGCTATCAACCGGGTGCCCGGAGGCTTGATGGTGGTTCCACTTTTACTTGGGGCAACAATAAACACTTTTTTTCCTCAGATCCTGGAGATAGGCGGCTTTACCACTGCTCTTTTTAAACAAGGTGCTATGCCCCTGATTGCCCTTTTCCTGCTGTGCAACGGTTCGCAGATTACGATCAGACAGGCTGGAGTTTCTCTGAGCAAGGGCGTTGCCCTCACTGCTGTAAAGCTTTTTATAGGGGTTGTTTTGGGATGGTTCGTCGGAAAATTTATGGGCCCTTTTGGCTTTTTCGGACTTTCATCCCTCGCCATAATAGGAGCCCTCACAAATTCCAATGGTGGTCTGTATACAGCACTTGCTTCACAGTACGGTGACCCGGACGACGTGGGAGCAATAGCTGTACTGTCCATAAATGACGGCCCCTTCTTAACTATGGTGGCCATGGGGGCCACCGGCCTGGCCAATATCCCATTTATATACCTTGTGGCTGTCATAATCCCAATCCTGGTCGGTATGGTGCTGGGCAATCTGGACGAGGACTGGAAAAAATTCCTTGAACCCGGACAAAAACTCCTCATACCGTTTTTTGCTTTTCCCCTGGGTGCAGCCTTGGACTTTAGGACTATTTTTAAGGCCGGCCTACCAGGATTCTTGCTAGGACTTCTAACAGTGGTACTTACCGGTATGGGAGGTTATCTTACGATAAAGTACATTTTTCGGGAGAAAAAGGCTGTTGGGGCGGCTATTGGTACTACCGCTGGTAATGCCGTAGCGACTCCCGCCGCTGTTGCCGCCGCCGATCCAACCCTGGCGCCTCTGGTTGAGATTGCTACAGCTCAGATTGCAGCCTCGGTAATAGTTACAGCTGTACTCGCTCCTCTGCTGGTAGCCTATCTGGATAAGCTGGAGCGGAAAAACAATAATTCTTTGAGGAGGGAGGAAGTTGTATAGTTGTATAGAGTTATAGTAATAGCTGATGATTTTACCGGAAGCAATGATACCGGGGTACAACTGGTAAAGCACGGGTATTATGTGATTACCCTGATCGGTACGGCAGGGGTAAAAAAATACGAGGATGTTGCCGACGCCCTGGTGATAGATACTGAGACCCGGAGCATACCGGCTTTAGTTGCCTATGAAAAACTGAAAGAAATATCAAACATTGTAGGTGAGTATAAGGAGGCGGTGGTCTATAAAAAAATCGACTCTACTCTCCGGGGTAACATCGGAGTCGAAATCAAGGCGCTGCGTGAGGGACTTAAGCCTGAACTGACGATATTCGCACCGGCCTTTCCCAAAAACGGACGAACGACAGAAAAGGGTGTCCACTATCTTAAGGGCGTGCCGGTGGATAAGACCGAACTTGCTAGGGACCCGAAAAACCCCGTTACCACAGCGGATGTTAAAAAAATCCTGGAAGAAGGCTTGAAGGTTCCGGTTAAGCATAAGGTCCTGGAGGAAATAAGCCGGGATCTGCGGAAAGACATAGAAAAAGAGATGAGAGAATACGATGTATTTTCCTTTGATGCGAAAACCGATGACGATTTAATAAAAATAGCTACTAGCGTACTGGACCTGGGTAAGAAAACGCTGTGGGTTGGTTCCGCCGGCCTGGCCGAGGCCTTAATTGCCTCTCTTGAGAAAAAAGAAAAGAAGAATCCTGTGCTGGTTATAGCGGGAAGCGTCAGCCAGGTAACCAGACGGCAGGTGTTCAAGGCGCTGGAAGACAGCCGTATCGTCCTAGTAAAACTCGACGTAAAAAGGGCTTTGTCGCATCCCGAAGAGGAAATAGATCGGATCCGAAAAATTGTTCTGGATTTTATGAACGCAGCAAAGGACGTAATAATAGCATCGGCGGCAGAGGAAGATGCAGTATCCGAAGCACTAATAGCAGCGAGGGGGAAAGGGCTTTCACCACAGGATACCAGCGAAGTTCTGGCGCAGTTCTTGGGGGAAGTTGCCTGCTCGATCGTAGAGGCAAAAAGGCCGGGAGGTTTAGTGCTGACCGGTGGAGATACGGCCATACACGTTGTGAAGAGCCTTTCCACCGCGGGATGTAGGATAAATTCTGAACTGGAACCGGGCATACCTGAACTTGTTCTGATAAAAGGGTCTGTAGACGGCCTTAGAGTGGTGACGAAAGCCGGAGCTTTTGGAAATGATGAATCGATCTTAAACGCGGTTAAGTTTTTGAGGGGGGATGGAAGATGAGACCTCTCGTGGCAATAACCATGGGGGACCCGGCGGGGGTCGGTCCGGAGATAAGCTTGAAAGCCGCGGTGTCGGCGGAAGTTTCCAGCTTTGCAAGACCTTTGATCCTAGGTTCTGGTCTAGTACTTCGGTATTACGCGAACCTGCTGAAGATATCCGTGCCTTTAAGGAGCATAGATTCGCCGGCGGAGTACCAGGATGGATTTGTAAATTATATATCCGTAAATAATCTTTCACTGGCCGATTTTGAAATAGGAAAAGTTTCGCCACTCTGCGGGCGGGCGGCATACGAGTACCTGGAGGCCGGCATAAGAATGGCCCTCAGGGGAGAAGCTTCTGCCATTGCTACAGCCCCTTTGAATAAAGAGGCCCTTCACAGAGCCGGCCTGGAATTTGCAGGTCACACCGAAATACTAGCGAAACTGACGGGGACTAAGGATTACGCCATGATGCTGGTTGCGGGAAACTTGCGGGTAATGCACGTCTCCACCCACGTGGCCCTTCGAGGGGCATGCGATATGGTAAAAAAGGAAAGAGTTTACAAGATCGTAACCCTGGCAGCTACAGCTGCTGCTTCTCTAGGGGTGCGCGATCCTCGGATAGCCGTCGCTGGACTTAATCCTCATGCAGGGGAGGGAGGTCTTTTCGGCGACGAAGAGATATACGAGATAGCGCCCGCCGTGGAAAAAGCCCGGGAGCAGGGTCTCAGCGTTTACGGACCGCTGCCACCTGACACGGTTTTTTTGAAAGCATCAAGAGGCGAGTACGACGTGGTCGTGGCTATGTACCACGATCAGGGGCATATAGCTGTGAAAATGGCGGGGTTTGAAAGGGGAGTAAACGTAACAGTGGGCCTGCCCATCATCCGCACGTCGGTTGACCACGGCACCGCTTTTGACATAGCGGGCAGGGGAATTGCCGATGAGCGAAGCATGGTGGAAGCTGTCAAACTTGCTGCTGAGATGGTGAAATATAAAAACGAAAAAAAATAGAGCCTATAGTGGCTCTCTCAGATTGACGACAAACCTCACTTTTTATACATGTAAAAAGTGGGGTTTGCTTTGTATTTGGATATAATTGTATATAATCTGATAAATATTGGATAAAAATCATGCAAAGTTGAAAAACCCTTGCACTTTTTCCATAGCCATGTTGCTAATTTCTTTAAATTCATGCATGCGAAAACAAGTATCGCCTGCATGGACAATTTTTTTATCCCTCTTAACGTTGTCCATCGCAAACTATGCTTCTCTTTCATATCTGCAAATACTCTCTCTATTGTCTCTTTCCTTCTTGCATATACTTCTCTATTGTATGGTGTATGCCTTAAATGCTCCGCTTCTTCTACATATCTTTCCCATACATGCCTAAATATCCTTTTTGTGTAATCTTTACTCGCTGTACATTTGTCCCTTAATAGACAGCTCTTGCATTTTTCTGGATTTGATTTGTATTCTCTATATCCTTCTTTGTTAGTCGTAACATATGTTAATATTTCGTTTTAAGGACATATATAACAGTCATAATATTCGTCATATACGTATTGGTGTTTTTTCATAAACCCATCTTTTGTCATTTGGCCTTGTGTATGGTACTACTGGTATTATCCCTCTGTCAAACATTGTCTTTAATATGTACTGTGTTTTATAGCCTGCGTCTACTGCTACTGCCTTGGGTTTTCCTACATTCTTTATGACTTCATCTAATACTTCTTCGAACATTACGCTATCATGCAAGTTTGCGCTTGTTACTTTCGCTGCTAAAATGAATCCATTTTTATCGCAGGCTGTGTGAAAGGAATATGCAAAGCATTTTTCTTTCCCACTTTTGTTTAATATCCCACTGTCAGGATCTGTTTTGTTCACTTTTACTTCTTTTGTCTCGATTTTTTCTTTTTGCTTTAATGTCTTTTTCCCATGTAGTTCTCTGTCTTTTGCTATTTCTTCTTCTAATTTTGCTTGATAGTTTTGCTCTCTTTTTCTATTTATTTCTTTGTAGTATTTTTTCTTGTTGGCACTTGCTTTTACATGGGTTGCGTCTATGAATACTTCTTCTACATTTATGAATTTGTGTTTTATTGTTTCTTCTAGTATCCTCGTAAATATTTTTTCGAATATGTCTGTATTTTTGGATCTTCTTTCATAGTTCTTGCTAAAGGTAGAAAAGTGGGGTATTTCTTCGTTTAATCCATATCCTAAAAACCATTTGTAGGCCACATTTGTTTGTATTTCTGCTATTGTCCTCCTCAATGATGGTATACCGAATAGGTATTGAATGAATAATATTTTTATCAGTACTACTGGGTCTATACTTGGTCTATCATAATTTTCGGAGTATTTGTCTTTTACTAAGTCATATATGAAATCAAATTTGATGACTTTTTCTATTTTTCTCAATAGGTGATCTTGGGGAACTATGACTTGTCAAGACAAATCTCGCAAAGCATATTTCAGACAGCTCATGGGCAAAATTTTTAGAATATCTATCATACAAGGCAAAGTGGTATGGTAGGACACTCATTATTGCAAATAGAACATTCCCATCATCAAAATATGCAGTAATTGTGGATACTATTATAGCGAACTTAAATTATCAGAGCGGATATGGGAATGTCTTGTTTGTGACGCTGTTCATGACAGAGACGGAAATGCAGTAGCAAACTTGCGAAACTATGGTGCTGCTTGCGTAAAAGAACAATAAGGTAGGAACTACCCGAATTCACGCTTGTGGAGATCGGGCTTCTACTGCGGAGAAAATTTTTCTTCTTTCGTAGCAAGTCTGGTCAAAGAAGCAGGAAGCCACCACCTAGGTAGGTGGTGGTAGTTCACAGAACTCTTACAAAGAAAGGCAAAAAGACAAACCCTACAGAATTAGACAGTTTAAAAATGACAAGCAGTAGGTGATAATAAAAGAACGTATAAAAATATAAAGAACATAAGCGCAGCAATTGTTTTACTTATATTAGAAGTTGCTGCGCTTTTTCTACAGAAAATACTCTAGTTAAGGTTAAGAGCTTTTCCTTCATAATAAAAAAGTAAAAAACAAAATACACAATGGTATGTTAATTTTTAATTTTTTATAGTAAAATAAAGAAAGAAGGAATATAAAATGGTGGTGAGTACGATGACCTTAAAAGAACAGGCTTATAAGATAATAGATGCAATTCCCGAAGAAAAAATGGCAAAAGTTTTAACTATACTCAAAAATCTAAAAGAAATAATAGATGAAGAATTAGATGAATTTGATATTCAACTTATAGAAGAAGCTAAACAAATTATTGCCAGTGAAAAAGAATTTATACCCTTTGAGGAGGTGCTGAGGGAGGCTGGAATTAATGAAAAAGAATTATAAAATACAATTTAGTAAAAAAGCTGCAAAATTCTTCAAAGACCAGCCACCCCAGCAGCAAAAAAGACTTGCGCAGGCAATTAGCAAATTACCTGAAGGTGATATACGACTCCTCAAAGGATATGATGACATTTATAGATTAAGAGTAGGAGACTACAGGATTATTTTTACGATCGAAGAGAATGAATTGCTAATTCGTATTTTAATTATAGGTAATCGTGGAGATGTATATAAAAAATTATAAAGATTAGCCTATAAGCAAATAAATAGGAGAGGGTATGTATGATCTGAAAGAGTACGTACCCTATTTGTCTCTTTTAAGAGCACTCTTTCAGCAATAAATATATAAAAAGGAAAGTACTATTTATGAAATTAATACTTAGTTCAGAAGTAAGAAAATTTTTACAAGACAGTATATTAAATGAAGAAGACTTGATAAATTAAGGTCAAGGCTAAATTTTTGTATAAAGTCCCTTTGGTTAGAATATAATTCTTCTTTATCACCACCGTCAATTCATTGTACTGCTCCTGCCATCCTGATGTCAAGGATACGCTACTCTCGGGCTTTCGCCCGTTCTTGGCACCAGGAGGCTTCGGCAGTTATTAAAAAGTAACGGTGGTGACAAAGGTTATTTTACTGAAATAACCTTGTCTTTCACCTGTTTTGAAATTTCTTTCTGCCACTCGAAATATTCAGTCATATCTAAGTACTTCCTCCCTGAACCCCATTTTTCATCTTGTTCCATTAACAATGCTCCTATTAGACGAATGCCAGATTCCTTACTCGGAAATATCCTTATAATCCTTTTACGACGGCGAACTTCTTGATTTAACCGCTCTAACATATTAGTAGTGCGAAGCTTTCTTCTTCGATAAGGCTCAGGGAGTTCTAGAACTGCTATTTATCCATGTAGTCCTCTTTGCTTGTACCATAAAAAGAATTCGCGGTAGTTTCTTCTGATTCACTGTCCCCTATCATAAGGTCCAATACTTCGGGACTTGGTGAAGACATATTTACCACCTAAATTTATGTTGAAGAAGGGAATAAAAAGGGCCCACTTTTTTAAGAATATCTTCAAGAAGCAAAGTAGGAAAGGAAAATACATGAGAAGAAACCAGTACTTTGGACTCCTTGAATTTTTCATAAGGAGTCCTTCCTTTCATTCCTTTTCCATTGTGAGGTCTAAAGAAATTCCACGTATCTTGCCATTTTTGAGCTTTAGCGAGGAATTCGTTTTTTGCTTTACATCTTTCAGCATGAATCATCAAGAAATATTCGTCATCTGCTCTGTGAGAGTTTTCTATTATTCCCATGAGATGTTTAGTTGCTGGAGGTATTGGAGAAAGTACAACACCGAGGGAAGAGAATATATTATTCCATTATGCAAGAGTTTTGTGGCTACCTCCACAAAATTCTTGCCCGTTGTCCAATCTGATATTTATTGCATTTCTCACATTGAGAGTTCTTAACCACAAAGCAACTAGAGTTATGAACATAAAACCCAAAGTAGAAGAAAGTTCATAAGAATAAGCCGTGAATCTAGTTATTGTTCCGACATCTATAATATTCCACTCAAAACGAGGCAAATTATATTTCTCCATATGTTGAACTATTTCAGGAGGAAGACTTTGTTTATCTAGAAGATGCTTTGTATCAAGTTGAAATTTACTAAAAGGGATTAAAGTTTCATAATCATATAAACCTCTTTCACCCTTTTTCGTTTTTCTTTTGTTTTTGGTGACGTTATTTCTTTTAAGAATAGATTTTATTGTATTTTCACTTATTCTGAGAGCATATTTTCTATACAAATAAAAAGCCAGACATCTGTATCTTGAGACCAGTTTTTTTGCTTCAAGAATAATAAGATTTTCTAGATGAGTAAGAGCTTTTCTAGGAGAATTTTTAGGTTTTCGAGATTTATCATGAAGAGGGCCATTGATAGCTCTATGGACAGTGTGTGTTGAGATACAAAGTATTTTTGCAGTTTTAGAGATATTACAATTATTTTGCTCATAAACTTTTCTAACGACTTCTCTAGCTTTTGATAGTATAAAATTTCAGTAGGTGATGAAGCAGGAAAAAAAGGTACAGATGTAGAAAAAAGACCTCACCGGGAAAAAAATCAAAAATCAAATCAAAGGAAGGTGAGGTCTGAATGTTATTAGATATTCGACACATAATGGGGATAATCCTGCTTTTTGTTCAAGGTTTAATGAAAATAATAAGTGAGAGCAAAGATTTTTATGAACTAGAGAAAGGGATACATGAACTTACACAAAAAGTATCAAGACAACTTCTTGAGTGGGCAGCAGAAGAGATTGACAGAAAGCTAATGGAGAACCGAGATAAAAGAGTGTGGGAGGTAATAGGATTT
>NZ_JAFCAC010000045.1:0-62274 GCF_018588165.1 Thermoanaerobacter sp. CM-CNRG TB177 | reverse complement strand
GTTAAGAGCTGGCCTATATGGTAACCTGCATATCAAGACTTAATTTTAAAAAACCTGGTGGGACAATTTAAAACCGTTTTATAATAAATTTCTCTGTACCGTGGAAGTGTCTCTCCTAATTCATATCCCTTTATAGTCCTTAATGAAACTCCTATTTTTTTTGCCAGTTCCTCCTGAGTCAAGTTATGACTTAAGCGTAATTTTTTTAACTTTTCTCCAAATTGCATACCTTACCCCTTCTTTTAAGTGCAATTAAAATGCACATTATTTTAAATATTTCTTGACAAGTGTAAATAAGTTGCACTATAATTTAAACAGGCAACTCAGTTACACTAAGTATATATCTAATTGCACTTTATGTCAAGGTGATTTTATGGATCGAATTATATTACATTGCGACATGAATAATTTCTATGCTTCTGTTGAGACCCTTTTAAATCCAAAACTGAAAGGAAAGCCTGTAGCAGTATGTGGTTCACTGGAAGAAAGACATGGCATAGTTCTATCTAAATCAGAAGAGGCTAAAGCTTTTGGAGTCAAAACCGGAGAAGCTATCTGGCAGGCAAAACAAAAATGCCCTGATTTATTAATTGTATCGCCTCACTATGAAGAATACTTAAAATACTCAAAGCTGGCAAGAGAAATATATTATGATTACACTAATCAGGTGGAACCTTTTGGTATTGATGAATGCTGGCTGGATTGTACTGGAAGCGTACATTTATTCGGCTCCGGTATTGATATTGCAAATCAACTGAGAAAAAGGATAAAAGAAGAATTGGGACTTACCATTTCAGTTGGAGTAAGCTTCAACAAGGTTTTTGCTAAACTGGCAAGTGATTTAAAAAAACCTGACGCTACGACAGTTATAATGCGTGAAAATTTTAAAGAAATTGTTTGGCCTCTAGAGGTTTCAGCCATGATAGGCATTGGCAGGGCTACCACAGCAAAATTGCGAAGTTATGGAATAGACACTTTAGGAGAGCTTGCCAAGTCACCCCCATCTTTTTTAAAACACCTTTTAGGCATTAATGGGATTACTCTCTGGAAGTATGCCAATGGAATGGATGATTCAATAGTATATGATGCGGACTATAAGGCACCTGTGAAAAGTATTGGTCACGGAGTTACATGTACAGCCGATCTTGTAAATAATGAAGAAGTTAAAAATGTGTTTATGGAACTTTCTTTTAATGTATCTAAAAGACTTAAAGAAAATGGGCTTGAAGCCAACGGAGTACAAATAAGTGTCCGTGATGAAAAATTTTTTACAAAACAGTATCAAACCAAAACTCCTTATCCCATACAAAATTCAATTGAATTAGCCCAAATTGCAACTGAATTATTTATAAAAAGATATGACTGGAAAACAAATGTACGTTCACTTGCAATCAGAGCAATAGATTTAACCAAAGCAGGGGCAGGCTTTCAAATGAAATTGTTTTGTGATTATATTTCTCACGACAAAAAAGAAAGACTGGATACAGCAATTCAAAAAATAAAAAATAAATATGGCAAAAAGAGTATTACCTTTGCTTCTCTCATGGGAAATATTAAAATGCCTGAAGAAATAACCGAAGTTATAACTTTGCCGGCAGGTGTTCATCTTTTATAGTATTTTTGTTTTTAAAAAAACAAACTACCGGCATAAAACATATACCGGTCAATCATAATGTGTCCACATCCTATAGATTTTTACGATTTTTTCTTTTTCTAAAACTTCATAAATTATTCTATGCTGAATGTTTATTCTTCTTGACAGTTTTCCCTGCAAATCTCCCTTTAATTTCTCATAAGGAGGAGGATTTTGGTAAGGATTTTCTTTTAATATTTTTAAAATTTCTTTTGCTTTTTTATCTAATCCACACTCTTCTAGTTTCTTTGCATCTTTTAAAGCATATTTTGAAAACTTTAGTTTATATCCCATCCTAAGTCTTCCTCATCCTTCCATTCATCTAATGGAGTTTTATCTGCATCCATAATACTTTCTTTCAAGTTAGGTATTGATAACAAATACAATGTTTCTTGAATTGCGTTCCAGTCTTCTTCAGAAATCAAAATTGCGTTACCTTTTCTAGAAGTTATTTGGATTGGTTCGCTGTTTTCCCTTACTTGCTCAATTATTTTATATATGTTCTGCCTTACTTTTGTTACAGGCATTGTCTTCATTTAAATCACCTCTGTAGATAATTATAACGTACATAAAAACGTACGTCAATAAAAATTTTTAAAAAGAGATATTACTTTTTATTTTTGCATTTCTATAGTCTTTATACTACACTCAGGAAACATCTCTTTAAACATTTCTTCCTGTTCTTTTAAACATAATATCTCTATTTCCGTCGCTTTTGTATATCTGTACTGTGCCAGCATTAGATAATTTTTTATCTTTGCAATCTTTTCTATATCGTTCAAAATTAAAACCACGACTTCTTTGTCTCCCACCCTGAAATCTGCTTCTTTCCAGTTCGGTTCTTTTAAGTTGCTTACATAAACCTTTATTGCAGCTTCTTTTATTAAGTCTCTTTTTCCATGCTCTTTTAAAAGCTCCACTCCGTACGGATAGGGTAGCAACAGCTGCTCCTTTAATCCCAGTCCTTCTACGCCGTATCTCTTCCTTGCTTCTGGACTTTCATAAAACACTATGCTCCTGTATATGCCTAACTTGTGCAGCTTCTCCTGTTCGCTTTTTACAGCGTCTATCTTTTCTCTGCTGGGCTCTTTCCCTATGCTGTACACTGCGTACTCTGTACGTCCTATTAAAAAGCCTAAAAAAATGCTGCTTCTGTATATTGAAGGCTTCTGCTCTTTTATTTTACGACTGTCCACAAAGCGCCAGTCCGTTCTTAAAAAGTCAAAGTAAAGGTCGCTTATTCTCTGTACACGTTCTTTCTGTCCGTGTGCTGTAGGAATCCCTTTCCTCTTTAAGCCTATGCTCCTTACGTACTCTATCCCTTTTGAGCCCAGCATTACGTACCCTTTCAGCCTCCTTATGTAATGGGCTTTTCTTAAAAGCGCTATCCTTTTTAAGTAGTATGCCTTTGTTTCGTATATGTGAGAAAGGTTTTCTACCTTTATCATGCTCAGTTCCGCCAGCATTTCTAAAAGCTTTTTATCACGTTCTGTTAACTCTACATTTACAGGCATCTGGTACTCTCCTTTCCGGTTTTAAATAATTTTCGTTAAAATTTTAACAAAGTCTTGTAGCAGGATTTCTTTAACTGTATTTCACCTATTGAATTTTATTTTTCTTCAGGGATCACTGCCCATGCAAGCAGATATAAAATAATTCCAGTACCCCAAAAAAGTGTGGTGACTGCCCAGATAAGCCTAACTACTGTGGGGTCTGTTCCCAGGTGCTCTGCTATCCCTCCGCAAACACCTCCTATCATTCTGTTCTTCCTTGAACGAACAAGTCTTTTCTCCATTTTAACTTCTCCTTTCTGTAATTTTGTTAAATTCTGGCCTGTTTTTAAGCTTTTCATCCATGCTGTACATTGTATCTAAATTCATGACAAATTGATTGGCAAATGCAATAACTTCTAAATCTTCATCAGAGATTTTATATGTTCCAAAGCTTACCGTAATCTGTTCTTTTGAACTTTCATTATCACCCAGTAAATACTTACAACCACAACCATATAACATGGCAAGTCGTTCTAAAATATCTATACTGATTTTTTGTCTGCCTTTTTCATAACATGCAAACTGCCTTTGACTGATCCCCAGATATTTTGCTACCTGTTTTTGAGTAAAACCTCTCTGTCTGCGTAATTCCCACAACCGCTTGCCTATTTCCCTGTATATTTCTTCCTTCATAAACATCACCTCAAAGTTTTATAAAATGCTATAAATACATTCCTGACACGTCCAAAAAGAAAATAAAAAAGACAAAAAGCTCAATTAAAGTCTTACAAGGCTTTTGAAAAGCCTGCCTTTCTTTTGCTGTACTTTGCTAAATATTCACATGCCATATTTTGGCACCTTCTCCTTCGGTGAAAGCTTTCTTCCACTGCATGAAAACCTGCTGTGCCTTCCTGTTTGTGTTTCTTTGCTGTGCCAATAAAACCCTTCTTACTTTGTATCTTCCTTCCTCTGCCCAAAACCTTTATATGGCTTTTCCGCTCATTTCAATTGCAGCGCTGTAAAAGTACTCCTTACTTAGTAACTCTCTCCTACTGCCTTAAACCTGCAGAGCCTTATCGTTTGTGCTGGTCTGTCCTGTTAGTGTAGTTCTTTCTATTTAGTCCCGTTCTTTTACTGTACCAAACTCCGGCAGCTGCCCGCCTGCTTATCAGCAGGCAGACAGCTGCCTAACGGCTGCTTTTATTTCCAGTAAATAATTGTCTAATTCTCTTAAGCTGTTGTACTAAAATAATCGAACCCCCATCTGGTTTGATAAAAAAACCATATCGAAAAACTTCCATTGATTATTTTTCGCCTTTTTGTTTGCAAGAAAATGCAGTATTTTTAATGACTGGCAGTAGATAGAACACCTGTCTTTTTTACCTACCTGTCTTTAAATTGCATTTTAAAGATATGTTAACCGGTATATTTTTAAGGCTATTTTGGACATAGAAAAAGATAAGTTAAACCTATCTTTCGTTCAAAATTTCGTATAATTTTTCTGGAAAATTTTCATACTTAATAATGAAAATTTCTGTTTTAGGTTCACTGCTAAACTGAGCATTAAATCCATAAGAAACGTATTTGTAGCTGTCATCTGTAATTACCCCAGCATATCTTATCCCATCTATTATAGGTTTTATATCACGATTATCTACATCTATGTGCTGATCAGGAAAATAAAATTTGATAAAAACAAAAACACGTTCAAAAGAAACCTTATCTCTTATTCTTTTTAAGGCAAACATTACATTATTAACCCATCTTTCTTTCTCTTTATCTTTGATTGTTTTAAATCTTGCAGGGTAATCCATCACAGTTAATTTTACGATTTCTCCGCTGTCCAGAATTTCAACTTTTACATTATCTGAAGGAAGAATGTTGATAGGTTCTTCTCCTGCTTTAATTTGATAATTCAATGCCCAGTAAAGTTCCATTCTTGCTTTTTCAACAGCACTGTACGCATTTAAAAGATGTTTTGCTTCGACTTCTACTTTACCTATCATTTCTTTCTCCATAGAAACCACTCCTTTCCATCTTTTCAATTTTATCTAACAAAAGTTCTATTTTGTTTAAAGCAAAAACAGTCCTGTCCCAAAACGTGTAATAAAAATTCAGTGCTTTTCTTGTAGTTTCGCTCATGTTCCTTTCGTTCCAGATAGGTGAATCAACGTCTACACGAACGTTCAGCCTTTTCTTCTGCTCCTTCCTTTTTACCATCGTATTACACCTCTCCTTTATTTCGCACAATGTACTGACTTCGTTCTATTAAAACTTGCAATACTCAATAAAAAAAGACTGATGAATGCTCACATATTGAGAAAGTCATTCACCAGTCCTTTTAAGATTTCTTCATTGGTTTTCTTTTTATTGTTTTTATCATGCTCTAACAGTACGGTATTTTTATTAAAATCTGCAACTGCCGGCTGGGTTTTAATCATTTCTTTTATTTCTGCGATGTCTGCTGAGAGTTTTTCCATTTCTTTCTGCATTTTCTGTATATTATCCGACATTTTATTTATTATTTCTCCATTTTTTACATAAAATCGGAGTGCTTCTCTTATAAAATTTGTTCTTTCTTTTCCCTGTAGAGTCGAAAGAATTTCTATAATTTGTGGATCCTCGCTGCTGTTGATACGAAAACTATATTTATTCATATACACCAACTCCTCAAGGGTTTAAATGGAACCGCCCATAAGCCCTGATTTTCAATAGTTTAAAAGCTGTTTTATTAAAAAATGGTTCCAGTTTTAAAACAGCAAAGTTAAAGCAAATAAAAGTGTCCCCACTTTTTCAGAAAAAGCGCCTCAAACGCTTGATTTTTAAGTCCTTAATAGCGGAGACACTTTTATTTAATGGTGGTTCCATTTTTCTTTTTAAAAGCCGTATAACCCTTTCTAATAAAGGCTTTAAAGCTGGTACCACCTTACCACCTTACTCAGTTTCTTTTTGTGAATTATTTTTGTATTTCTGCAACCTTTAGAAATCCTAGTGCATTTGCAAACTGAGCATCTTTTACTAGTTCTACGTTTGTATGAATGTCTTTCAAGTGGGGATACAAGTCGGCGCCCCCTCCACCTGCAACAAATATAACCAGCACCTTATCGAGTATTCCTTTTAAGCTTGTGTATATTCTCTTTTCTATTAATTTTGCAAGTTCTCTATTTAAAGCGGTTATTTCTTCAGTAAAATCTACATATTTACCCTTGAAGTAAATGCTCCCTCTGTTTAAAATTGTTATAAAATCTGCTGTGTCAAGATTAGATCCAGTCTTACTGCTGTAAATCTGCTCCATTGCAGTGAATATCTTTGAAATTCCTACATCAATAGTTCCTGACAGGTCTGCAAGGAAGTAAGGCCTGTCTTCTATAAAAAATACGACGTAATCTGTAGTTTTAAAGCCTATGTCAATCAGCACTATATACGAATCGCTTAAAAGGTATTTGTCTAAATCCTCCAGCAAAGCGTAATATACTGCACCTGCTGCCTGTGGGAATACAGTAACCTTTTCAAATTCTACTGTTTTCATCAGTTTATACTCCGGCAGTGATACAAGCGCTTTGTAGTTTTTTAGCTCTTCTTCAAAAGCTTTTTTATATGCCTGAAACTGCTTTAAAGGGAGGCCGGTAACAAGGTTTACTGACTCATTTTCGTTAAGTGTTAAAAGAAGTACTGCTGCTGATAAAAGTGCCCTTGCCTCAGGTTCAGTGTATTTATCTATGTCCAGTGCAAATGAGTTGGAAAAACCTTCTCTTCTGGCAAGGTTGCCAATGTAATAGGAATTTTCACCGTCTTTATCAATTATTTTTACATGCAGGTTTTCTATTATGTCATTTGTGTTAAAAATGCCTGCAAGTGGTCTGTCAAAGCCTATGGACACTATTGATGGAAAAATAATTCTTTTGTTCTGGCTGTTTACTCCTTTTACGTAACCGAAGCCCAAATCAAGCCCTATATTCATGTATAAAACCCTCCTTTGAGTTATTCTATGTTACTAAAAAGATTTTCCAGGTCTTCTTCTGTAATTTCCACAAAGTCTTCATCTGCAAAATCGGGTTCTTCTTTTGCAGTTTCAGATTCTTCTATAACTTCTGGTTCTGATACAGGTTCTTCTTGTTTTTCATTTCTAGGCCTTGCGAGTAAAGAAATTTGTTCTGCAACAACTTCCAGTATACGCACATTTTTTCCTTTGCTATCTGTATACCTTCTTGCCTGTAATCTCCCTACAACTGCAATTAGTGTGCCTTTTACTGCATACTGCTCCAGTATTTCTGCAAGTCTGTTCCATGCGACAATTGGTATAAAGTCTGTTTCACGATTACCTTCCTTATTGGTATAGTTTCTGTCTACTGCAAGTGAAAAATGGACAACAGGATGCCCGGAAGGAGTTATAAGTTTTTTCAAATCTTTTGTTGTTCTTCCTACCAGCATGACTTTGTTAAGGCTCATTTTATACATCTCCTTTCTTCACTTAAGATTATACATTTATTTATTTTTACTGTCAATAAATAAAATTAAAAGAGGCAGAATTTATTCTCCTGCCTCTTTTTCTGCTTTTTCCAGCTTAAACAGCTCGTTTACGTCAGTGCCAAGGGCATAAGCCATTTTCAGCGCAGTTTCTATACCCGTACTACCTTTCCTTATTTTTACTATGTTGTACACTTCCTGAGGACTCATATCCAATCTTGTTGCAAGCTGGACCCTTTTTAAACCTTTTTTCTTGAGTACATTATCTACATATACTTTCACATCCATTTTTTTAAGCTCTTCTTTTATTTTTTCATCTTGTTCCTTTTCCTCTTTGGAAACTCTGGTATAAAGAGTTTTGCCGGGCTCTTTATACTCCTCATCGATTTTTCTTAAAGTATAAAGTCTGTTTACATCTACTTCTAAAGCATAAGCCATTTTTAAAGCCGTCCTTATACTTGTTGACTGATTTTTAGTGAGTATGTGAATGTAGTTTGGAGACACGTCAAGCATGTTTGCAAGGCGCCTCAAAGATATACCTTTTTCATTTAAAACCTCTTTTATATGGTTCCGGAATGTGTACTGCTTCAGTATGTCCCTTATTTCTTCGTCCTTTTTTATTTCTCTTAATTCTTCTAAAAGCAGATCTTTACCTTCAAAATCTTCTGCTCTTTCTGTTATGTCTATAAAAAGCTGCGTATCAAAAAGAAAAATGTTGCATCTCGGACAGGTAAGCACAGGCACGTTTTCAGCCCTATGCCCGTCCACTTCAAAAGTTTTATATACAGTTACAAGTTCTCCTCCACATTTTGGACATCTTATTGGACGAATCATCTTTTGCACCTTCTTTCTGTTCTCCAATAAAGATTATATACTCATTTGTTGATTTTGTATACCCTTAATTTTATAAAAATGTCCGCAATTTCTGGATCAAATTGTTTTCCGGAATTTTTCTTTATTTCTTCCAAAGCTTCTTCAAAACCCAAAGCCTTTCTATAAGGCCTGTCATTTGTCATTACATCAAAAGCGTCTGCTACTGAAATAATACGAGAAAACAAAGGGATTTCTTCGTTCTTTAAACCCATATAACCCTGTCCGTCAAAACGTTCATGATGGTATAAAACTGCTTCAGCAATACTGCTATTCATTTTTTTGCTTTTGACGTATTCAAAGCCAAAAAAAACATGTTTCTTCATAATCTCCATTTCTTCTTTATTTAAACTTTCAGGTTTATTAAGAATTTGTTGTGGAATCCAGAGCTTTCCCACATCATGCAGTTGAGCTGCAAGCAACAGTTCCAGCAGATTGCTGTACGGCATGTTCAGAGCCTTTGCAATTTCTTCACATAGCTTTGATACACGCATTTGATGTTGCTTTAGAGGTTCTTCGATAGCTGTTGTATTTATTGCTGCAGTATACAGCTTCAAATAGATCATCCTTTCTTTTAAAGAATTTTTATAAAAAAAAAGAGAGACAGGAATTGTCCTGCCTTTCAGCTGCTTACTGTGCTTTTGCTCAGCTTTTCAAATGCATCAGCAATTATTTCTTCTATTGCAAAACCGTATTTTTGGTAAATGTCTTCATTTTTCTTTTTCCATTCGGGTGATAACCGAACAGAATGAACTTCATTTGAGTCTGTACAGTATGTTATTGAACATCCTGTATTAATTTTTTCACTTATTACCCTGCAGTGATAAACTCTGTACCAGCTTTTTTCTGGTATGTATATTTTCTCAATATTGATTTGAAGATTTTTTAAAAGCTTTTTTGCTCTTTTCTTTGCAATAGCCTTTCCAAGATAGAAAAAAATGATTAAAACTGCCAGCAGTAGCAGTGGCAGTCCAAAAAACACAATTCCTGCAGTAAGATAAGCTGTATCCCATCCTTTTATAAAACCTGCAATAATGTATCCTGCTAATGTCAAAAAGTATATCCAAATATACATATCTGCCATGTAAAACCCCTTCCTTAAAAAAATAACCCGTATTATGGTGATTTCTTGATTTTAACCCTCACACATGTACATTAACTGTTTTGTCTTTTTGTCTGTTTTTTAAACACTGCTGCAAATCCAATTCTTTTGACATTGTCATAGCCCATATAACTGTACCCCTGTTCCTTAGCTTTCATAACAACAGCAGCAAGCTCTTTCCATGTACAAATACCCTGAACGTACATTTTATCCCTGTCTTTGTATTTCTTTAACATTTTCTCACCCTCTTTAAATCTGTTCCAATAATAAAGAGGCGGTTATTCCGCCTCTTTGTATGCTTTTATTACGCTCTCTACTATTTCCTGCCTCAGCTCTCTAGTCAAAGGAAACGCCACCAAAGAGCGCTTGCCTTCTTTATTAACATGATCTGGAAATGCCACAATTAACCCGTTTCTCCCCTGTATCACACGGGCAATTACTGCAAAGGAATCATCAAATACCACTCTTGCAAAGCCTTTTAATCTTCCGTTTTCATATTTTTGAAATACAGTTTTGGTTATTTTCATAAAAAAAAACATCTCCTTTCGCTTTTTTAAAATGTCAAAATTAAGGTTAAAACAGCAGCAACAAAAATTGAAGGTGCAAAAATTGTTTCTGTCCTAAAATAAGTTCTGTCTTTGATTCCTTTAAATACTCCGTATATAGTTGCTGTCATCCCGGCAATAAGAAGTAAAATCATAATACTGCTTCCAAAAAAGAAAGCTAGTGCAGTGAGTAGCTTCACATCACCTCCCCCCAGTTGCCCATTTGTGATGATATATATTGTAAAAAGTATTGTAAACACAATAAACATGTAGACAAAACTTTCCGTAAACCTTCCCGGATTTAGAAAGGCATTTAGAATTATTCCATAAGTCAATATTGCAGCCGGTATCCAGTTATCTATTTCTTTTCTTTTGTAATCTGTCCATACTGCACAGGCTGTCAGTACAATTACCGGAAGGCTTAGAATAGTTGAATGCATTCTGCTTCGCCTACCTTTCCAAAATTTTTTCAAGCTCTTTTATGGTAATGCAGTTAAAGTCTTTGTAGTAAAGCTTCCACTGTCTATTTGGAGAGTTTATTACGACAAGGAAGTCTTCATCCAGTTCTTTTATTCGCCTTGCTTCACTTACAAGCCCGGATGATACTATAATCTTTCTGGTCGAGTTTTCTAAAACAGTATTAATAATTTCATCAATCTTATTAGGTAAGTCAAAAATTATAACGTCAAAAGCAGTTCTTGCAAATCTTATAATGTTTTCTACATCCTCAGGTTTTATATCTTTTATAAAACTCAATTTAGGAGGAGCCTGAATTATTGAAATATTTGGGCTGTACTCAATGAGGTTTTTAAAGAAACTTTCTTTTGTCCTTTCTTTTAAATACACTCCTATGTGAGGAATAACAGGCAAATCCAATAGAAAGCTTAAATCAGAGCCTCCATCCTGAAAATTGAAATCTATTACAAGAATTTTTATGTTTTTATCAAACATTTCCATCAGCCTTTTAACAGTAGTAGTCTTTCCTACTCCACCTTTTACGCTCCAGACAGAAATTATTTCCTGCCTGAATACTTTTATCTTTTTGTCGTCTATCGTGATGTTTTTTAAATAGTCTTTAACACTGATTGCGTTATCAAAAATTCCTGAGTCATCAAATCCGTCATTTATTATAACGTCATATTTTTTGTGTTTTGCCTTTATCAAAGCTGATTCAAGAGATAGAGCAACATCGCAAGGCTCCTTATTTTTTACTGTTTCAATTGTTTTTAGATTGTTTGATATAAGAAGGTTCAAAGGCATCATCTCCTTACATAAAAAATTTTTCATATAAAAATAAAGACACCGAAAACAGATATTTCCTGTCCTCGGTGTCTTTAAAATGAGGAGAGTTGAGAAATCTCCCCACAGGGGAGGCTAATATTATGAATTTTTATTTAAAACACTAGTTTTAGTATGTTTAGTCACTTTTGCATTTTTCTCTTTGCTGCCTTTTGTATGTTTAACTGTTTTTGCAGTCCTTATATTATTAGCTTTTGTTACTTTCTTACTTGTTTTTGTATTTTTAACCGTTTTGTTTTTCTTATTTGCTGTTTTTGACTTCCTAGCTGTTTTCGCATTTTTAACCTGTCTCGTCTTCTGAGATGCCTTTGTATGCTTAACTGCTTTTGTGTGTTTAACTGTTGATACAACATGTGAAAAACTGTTTGTTGTACTTCTGGTATTACTTGCTAAAACCGGAAACGGAGAAACAAGCAAAGCTGAAATCAAAGCTGCTGCAACTGCTTTTTTGAACATTCACTACACCTCCAGATATGTTTAAGTTGATTATAACAAAAAATGTATCGAATCTGTAAAATGTTTATTATCATTCTATTAAGGCAAATACGTAATTTTACACTTTTTATAAAAAATCAATTTTTAAGTTCATACTGTGGTATAATCTTTTCATACTCTGTCCAGTGTGGTGAATCCGTATACTGTACATCTTGCACCGTTTGATATGTTACTGTTGTCTCCCAGTGTGAAGTATCCTTCCAGTATCCCGGTTGATCCACTACTGTTTTCCAGTAGCCCGGCTGGTCTACAACTGTTTCCCAATGTCCCGGAGGTTGTATCCATTCATAATTAGGACGTAATTCATAATACTGATAAACTGTATATCCCACCCAATACCAACCAAGGCTTACTCCATAATCCAAATAATCGCTTCCATTATAATCACCTCTAAGTAAAATTACATTTGCATCTCCTCCAAAACCACCCCATATAATACTTATAGTTCTCCAATTACTTATAGCAACTTTACTACTATATTGGTTTTCATAATAACTCTCTGCACTTCCATATTTATAATACCAATAAGGATCCGGAGGAGTAGAAGGAACTGTTTTTGGAGTATTATTTATTATCGAAGAAATACTAATATTTAATGAAGGTACTGGGAAATTTGTATATCGAGGATTATTAAATGTTTGATGCCAATTTCCGTTTAAATCAAAAGTACCAAGTTCAAAAGAGCTTCCGGTTACATATTGGAGCCCCCATGTAGTATAATCTCTTCTATACTGTTCTATAACATGATAAAGAGTAAAATTTTGCAGTTCATATTGCCCCGGTGGCTGTACCCATACCTGATGAGTTACGGGCGGTACCCACTCCTGATGTGTTACAGGTGGTACCCATTCCTGAGACTGAACCCACACTGCTTGAGCAACCGGGACTTGCTGTGATACAGAAGTGTATCCGCCCTCATGTACCCATTGTCTTGTCAAAGACGTATTTGTACTGTTGTCCTGCATTATTGCAGCACCGGATACCCCACTGCCTTGGGCAGGCATATAATTAGACCAGCCGGAACTTTGTATGGTTGAATCAGGTACAGATGGGAGATTTGCGTCTGCAAAAGCTGATACTGGAAATAAAAGCAGGAAAACAGCCATTGCTATTACAGCTATTCTTTTCAAGAAACCTCACCTCCTTATAAAAAAATAACACCCTGCAGGGTGTTAATATCTTACAACAGCAATTATTTTGTCGCCTTTTACAAGCATTCTTACAACGTCACCCGCTTTAAAATCATCCGGGTTATATTTTTTGATATTTTTAAGATTATCAATAGTTTGTTCTGTTGTTTTTGGTGTTACGGAATAAAATTTGCCATTGTTTAACGTAATTCCGTCATTGCTTGCTTCTTTTACAACATCTATTATTTCAGTTCCGTCTTTTTCTTTTGTTTCTTTGTGCCCTGTATAAACTACAAGATATTTTTTATCACCTGCTGAAATAACATACGCTTTATTCCCTTTTTTAACGTCTGAAACATCACCTACTGCAATAATTGTATCGTTAAGATTTACTTTTTGTCCGCCTACTGTTACTTCACTGCCTTTTACCTCTTTTATTTCCTGCAACTTTTGTGTCTCAATCTTTTTTGTCTGTCCGCAGCCTATTAGACTCAAAGCCAGAACTGTTATTAAAGCATAAATTACGTATTTTTTCATTTTATCATCACCCTTCCTTTCTATTTATTTATTTTTCTAAGCGCTGCTCTTCCTTCTATAGAAAACACTACATAGTTATTTCCCCGCTGGGCATCCCGCAGTTCATAATGCGACGTGTCAACCCACTGAAGAGAAGAATAGTTAAGAGGCATATTCTTTGGAGCAATCATCCCGACATCCTGCCAGTCCTGCCCATCTTGAGAAAGCTGCCACGTTTCATCAGTGTGAAGAATCACGTTCCCGTTTGAATCTGCTATTGAAGCTATAAATGCACTGGGATTGTCTTTTCTACTGCTTGTTGTAAAAGAAAAACTGGCAGCAGGTTGTCCCTGATATAGATTTTGCACGTATGCTTTCACTTCATGAGTACCTGCTGGCAGAAAAATACTTGTAGAATAACCTGTTCGCCAGTTGTTACCACTTAGAACCTGTTTACCATCAACGTACAAGGTAAAAACGTCATCCGCAGTGGCAGTTATAGTTACTGTTTGAGGTTTAGAAAGGGTAAAGCTCTGCTTAAACCAGTAAGCACCAACATTTTCAACACCCCAGATCCATTTTGCGTTACTGTCTTTCCAGTTTTGTATTACTCCCCAGGGACCCGTTCCGTATACATTAACCGACTGATTGTAGCCTGTTTGAGGTAAATAGTTGTTTGTGTAGTACCCTGACCTTACTAAAACCTGCCTTTTTCCCGGCAAAACAGGCTCTTTGTACTTTGTTACCACGTCTCCTGTAATTACTAAATATTTACCTTCAAGATGTGCAGAGGCATTCTGAAGTGTGTAGCCTTTTGATTTAAAAAATTCTACAGCTTTGTTTGCTGCTGCCTGAAGCAGGTTAACATCTATTTGTCCTGTTGTATTTAAATTTTGAGACTGGTACTGATATATTTCCCAGGCTGCTTTATTTGCTGCCTCGTCTGCAATTGTGTACAAATAGCTTCGTTCTAAAATAAGGCGGGTAGTATTGGTCTGGTACATATAAAGCATCAATGCTATTACGAAAACAAGGAAGAAAAATACAAGCATTCCATTGCCTCTTTTATCTTTTAAAAAACTCTTCATGGTCTTTCCTCCCATATTTGAGTGCTTGAACCATAAACTGTTTTGGCCTGAAGTGCAGAGAAAAACTGCGGTACAGGGAATGAAACCTGAACTGTTACCGGATCTCCGGGATTGTTAGGTGTCTGCACCATGGTAACCTGAACCTTGCTTTTCCATCCCAGAATAAACCCGTTTGCAAAGTTTTGGGCAGCCTGCACTGCTGTTGCATAGGGAGTAGGACTTCTTGCTGCTGACCTGGCTGCTTCAAATGCTGCCTCATTTACAGCAAGCTGCAAAACTCCAAGGACAACGAGCTGGATGGCCATTGCAAATAAAAGCATAAGAACTGGTATTAAAGAGGCAGCTGCAACGTATTCAGAAATTCCTCTTCTGTCTTTTAAAAGCCTTTTAGCCTGCACAAGCAAAATTTATCACCTCCTGATAAAAATAGAGTGGGAAAGAATACCCCCACCCTATCCTTTGTTTTACTTCCCGGATGCAACGCTCTGGAACAAGGACGACATGCTGCTTAATGTGTTGTTCCAGAGGTTGGATATTGTGGTTCTTGCATTAGGTATTACAAGCACTGCTATTCCTGCTACAAGTGCTAAAAGTGATGCTACTGCTACGTACTCATTTAATCCCTTCTTGTCTTTCTTTAAATTTGTTAATGCTGTCATTACTTTTTTTGTAAATGTTAAATGTAAGTTCATTGTACATAAAAAAACCTCCTTAAAAATGTCGTTCAATAAAAAAGGCATACCTTTTCAAAAAGGTATACCTTTAATGAGTTCCAAAGACTTTTGAAAAGCTTACTATAAACGGGAAAATCACAAACACAAAAAGCGGAACAAAAAACCTATAAGTACCGGAACTGCCATTACGTTATCAAGTGCGGATGCCTTTGCTGTCTTTTCGTTTATCCTGTCCTCTTCCAGAGCGTTTACGATGTTTCCGGATATTTTTAGGTAGTCTGCTACGTCCTGAACTGCTTTAATTTTTTTGTTTTTAAAAATTTTTTTGTTTTAAAACCGGCAGAGAGTAATCCCTGCCGGTCATACAGCCTTAAAAATCTTTTGTGCTTTTACTGAGCAACTGGCGGTTGAACAGGTTTTGTTATTGGTTCAGTTGTAGACCCGATTCCCCTAACAGGAGTTCCAGAACCGATTGGTGTAGGAACAAATGGTGTAGTGGAAGGAGAAGTTGTGGAGCTGGTTCCATCACTTACAGGTGGCTGGACAGGGTTTGTTACCGGGTTCCCAATTGTTGTCCCTGATCCAGTTTCTACTCCTGTAATCGGCTGTTTACCCTGTGCAGGGTCAATTATCGATGTATCCTGCAAGGGCTGCGTGCCGGTTGATGGAGATGGTGTTGTAGTATCACTTACAGGCGGTTGCACAGGATTTGTTATTGGTTCAGCTGTAGAATTGCTGCCACTTACAGGAGTTTGATTATTAGTTGAGCCTGTAAATGGGTTTAGCATAGATATGTTACCAAGTGCGTCATTCCACAAGTCGGATACTGTAGTTCTTGCATTAGGTATTGCGAGTACTGCTATCCCTGCTACGAGTGCTAAGAGTGATGCAACTGCGACGTACTCGTTTAATCCCTTTCTGTCTTTCTTTAAATTTGTTAATACTGTCATCACTTTCCTATAAATGTTGAATGTGGGTTCATTGTACATATAAAAACACCTCCTTAAAAATGGCGTTCAATAAAAAAGGCATACCTTTTTGAAAGGTATACCTTTAATGAGTTCCAAATATATTTGAAAAGCTTACTATAAACGGGAAAATTACAAATACAATAAGAGGAATGAAAAAACCTATAAGCACCGGAATTGCTATTACATTGTCAAGCACGGATGCTTTTGCTGTCTTTTCGTTTATTCTGTCTTCTTCAATGTCTCTCAAAAGTTCATCAAGCTGCTCTGCAAGCCCCTGAGACGTTTCTGAAGTCTTTATGAGTATTTTTACGGCACGCTGAAAGTATTTGTTTAGACTTTTTTCTGCAGCTTCTTCAAGGCTTAAAGAAAGAGGTATGCCGGCATCGGCTTTCTGCAGTGCTTCCTGTATTATTTCTTTCATGTACCCCTTTTTGTTCTCTACAATGTACCTCATTATGTTTTCTACAGGCATTCCTACAGAAAGGCCTGATACAAATGTTTCAAGAATGGCAGGAAGTTCATTGTCTGCCATAAGCCTTTTTTTGTACTTACTTACAGTATCTTTATAGCTTAAGTACATTATAACAGGAATGCCAAGCGCAAGAACTAAAAAAGGCTTCATCAAAACAGGAACAAAAATAAAAGAGAACAAAAGAAGAATTAATGAAAAGCCGAGAACAAGCGAAAAAGTAGAAAGCAGCTCAGCAGCAGAAGTAACTTTCATAAAAAGCACATTAATCTGTCCTACGGCTTTTATTTCTCTGTCTATTCTTGTAAACACGTCTTCTCCGGTTATTTTTTTGATTGTGTTTTCCTTAAAAATTTTCATTTTCCGCACCTTCCTTTAAATGGAACTTATTTGTTTATCAATTGCTCTAAACACAAAAACTGTAGTTACTACATAGCTTATGATTATATAAAGCAGTACCAGTTTTCCTGCTGTAGTGGTGAATGCTTCTGCGTACATTTGCCCTGATGTATAGGTTGAAAGCATTAAAAGAATTGTAATTGCAATTATCATTACTACAGTGCTTTTTGTGCTTTTCATAAATGAGCTTATTTTATTATTCTGCCTTATTCTTTCTTTTATCTTGGCAGACATTTTCTGACATATATCTGCCGTATTTGCCTTCATCTGCCCTGCAAATACCATTGAGTCCACCCATGCCTCCACAAGAGGGCTTCCAGATTCTTTTGCAAAATCTTTCAGTGCTTCATAAAGGCTTATCCCTGCATCAACCTTAGCTACAATCTTTTTGATCTCGTCTTTCAGGGGATTTTCTGTAGTGTCTATCACCTTTTCCAGAGCGTTTACGATGTTTCCGGATATTTTTAGGTAGTCTGCTATGTCCTGAACTGCTTCAGCAAATTGCAGATTAAATTTAACGTATCTTTTCTGGGCAATTTTTTCAAGGACAAGCGGTACGGATATAAAAATTAAGGCAGGAGCTAAAAATGCCCAGAAAACTTCATTTTTGATAATGAAGAGAGCAAATATAAATGTGTTTAGAACAGACAAAAACAAAATGAGATTTTCAGCATCAACTTTTTTTATTCCTGTTCTTTTAAGAAGAATGTCAAAGTTTTTCAGCACTTTCCCAAAACCTAAGACTTCTAAAGTGTTAAATTTTCTTTCCTTTGGTGCTATGAGCTGCCTCTCCATTCTTCTTATTATTTCCTGTTTTTTATACTCTTTCAGCAGGTACAAAAACATTATGATGGAAAAAGCGCTTAAAGCAGTTATCAGTGAAAGCAGCAGTATCAACTTAAGCACCCCGCTTCCAGCTGATTTAATTTATTTTCCTGAACAGAAAAAGAAGGTTTAGGTAGTTTTAAATTTTCTCTGTAAATTTCCAGAATGTCATTTTTTATTATTTTTCTGTACGCAAGATAGATCTGGTACTCTTTTTGAGATTTAAAAATTTCATAGGACATTTTCATCTGCTGCTTGAAAGTTTCTTCTATGCTCTGCTTTATTGCAAAAACTGCCTCTTTTACTTCTTCTATGTTATCGTACCCATAGTTTTCTCTATAGTTTTTGGCGATTTTCCCTGTTATTTTTCCAATGCTTTTAAGAAGCTGCCTTGAAAGCTTTATCTGCCTTACATAAGCCTTTGCTATGTCTGTTTGAAGTGCGTTCATATCATAAAGGTATTCCAGCAGTTTTGTACCTAATACTGCAACTGCCTGCCAGTACCACTGCTCATTTTTGAAGGATTTAGCAAATTCATCAGCTATTTCTTTTTTCTTCACAAATGTTTCATCTGTCAGCAGTTCTTTTGCGTAGTGAACAAAATAGCTGAAGTATCTTGCCTGCCAGATGCCGTTCTCAAAATGTTCAGGATGTTCAAGCTTGTACCTTGTAAGTACGCCTGCTCTTACTTCTTTTCCCTTAGTACTGTCATTTATCCAGCTTATCAGCCTCTGTTTGGAAGTGAGAGCTTCGTCCGTGCTGCTGTCCATGAGTTCCGAATAATGTATTCGTGAATACTGCTCTGCCATGAAAACTTCAAATGCAATGTTGTATCTTTTTAAAATTTCTTCCCTTATTTTTGCCTCATAAAATAACTCCGGTTCTTTATAAATCGCTGTCGGAGTAGGCTGTGTACTCAACTTCTATCACCTCATCTTCCCTTATTCTCCATTTTGAAAGCTTTCTTATACCTTCTTCTAGAGTTCTTATTGCTCTTTCTAAAAGCATTTGTGTATTCTTCTCATTAACGGGATTTCTCTTTTCTAAAAGCACTTCTACGGCTGCAATCCTACCTGCTACTTCCTGAGAAAGATCTGAAAGAGCATGTGTGAGCTCAAAGCCCCATTTTTCTTCTTCAAATGATCTTTCATATTCACGTGAGAGCTCTATAAATTTGTCTCTTTCTTTTTTCAGCGTTTTATTCATCTCTTCAAGCTTTTTCAGGCTTTCCAAATACTCCTGATTTTTCTTTTCTAGTTCTTCTTTTTCTTTTAACACCTGATTAAGTTTTTCAGTAATGTGATTTGACTGCTCTGTTATCGCTTTTAAAGCTTCTTTTAACTGTCTGTAGTCATCCGGTTCTTTCTCTATAATTTTGGGTTTTATGTTTTTAAGTTTTTCTTCAAGTTCTTTTTTGGAGCGTTCTAATTTCTCTTTTTCTTTTTTAAGCCATTCTACAGTTTCCTGCAGGCTGTAAGATGTTCTTTTATACTCCTCAAGCTGCTTTTTTATCTCCTGCACTTCATTTCTTTTGAGTTCTGCTATTGATTCACCCAACACGTCAAAAAGTTCTTTCTGCTGTTCAGGTTCAAGATATGCAAGCTGCTCTCCTGCTTTTGTGGTTAGTTTGCCTTCTTCAACAAGTTTCTGGAGTTCGGGTATAAGTTCATTCAGCTTTTTAAGTTCAAAATATCTCCGCCTGCTCAAACCAGTATTTTCAATAATTTCTTCTTGGAGTTTTTGGGAAATATTAGGTAATGCTTGTGCGCTGAGCGCACTTCCACCTCCTAAATATTGGTTATTGCCTTTCCTGATACCGTATATTCGCTCCAATTCCACTACACATCTTGCCAGCTTCATAGGATTGAGATTACCTATGCCTCTCTGTCTTAGGTTTGTTTCAATTAAATCCTTTAACATCCAGTCCTCTTTTGTTAATCCATTTTTATCCTCATAAGTTTTAATTTCACAGGGTACTTCTTGTAAGCCCAGCTCTTTTGCTGCTTTCAATCTCTGATTCCCTGATATAACAACATAGTCCTGTGTCACTATGAGAGGCACTATTATACCACTAGTCCTTATGCTTTCAACAAATTCCTGCCAGCGATCTCCTTCTATGTCGTCAAAAAATTCTTTGTTGCGGGGGTGTTCTTTTAACAGTTCAACTTTTATCATTCCCATAAAATGCACGCTCCTTTAAAAATTTTCTTTTATTTTAAATGCTGAAGTTTTAATAAAAGCTCTAAAGCCCTTTTAAGACCCGAATAGTAGCCGGACCAGTAGTTGACTGCTGACTGCGATTCCGCCTGCGCTCTTGTTTCAAATGCCCACTTAATTTCTCTGTCAAGGGCATCCAGTACTTTTTGAAAAGTAATCTCAGACATATCTTTGCATTCCCCTTTCCTGCAAACTGGTGAAAATGTTAATTTGCATAAAAAAAGAGGCAGTTAACCTGCCTCAAAGAAAAAGAAAGATTTCTGTTATATAACAAGCTGCAAAAAGAAAATAAAATACCAAAAAATATAGAATATGCTTTGTATTATCAAATACATTTTATTATATCCGGAATAATTCCAAAATTTTATAGTCCATACTACAGGCATATACAGTACAAGCACAGTGATAAATATCTGTACTGTATTGATAACAACATTAAAAAACGGAATATTTCTGTTAAAAAGTAAAAAATAACCGATTCCTGATATAAATGAGGGGAAACCGACCCAAAAGCATAAAGATAATATCGCAAGATATTTAACACTCAGACTTATGTAACTGACTTTTAAGGGATACAAAAACAAAAGAAGGATTTCGGCAATTTTCATAGAAAAAATAAAATGACAAATAATGAATACAGGAATCAAAAATCCCAAGCCATAAAGCGTCAAAAATATATCAGCTCTACAATTTTCTAATAAAGAAAGGGGATTTTTAAAATGCCTTTTAAAAATTTTATAACTTTTTACGCAATTGGTATTATTCTTTGCATCTTTCTTCTTGTAATTTTCTCGCAAAATGTAATTGCTAATATTATTCTGTTTTCTTTGATTGCTACTATTCCCACTTACGTTTTTATTAAAATTAACAAAAAAAGCTCTTATTTTATCCTTGTTAATAAAGGAAACCATACATACCACCTCCAAAAAACAACCAAATCTATGATATTGTTTTCCTAAAATACTCCTACTGATGCCCTTAAAATACTTTCTGACGACTTTTTTATAGCTTTGACAAATGCATTAAAAAAGGTAAACCCAGATGACAAAATAATTGTAAAAACTCATCTTTTTACTGAGAATATGCTGAAGAGGTGGCCAGAACATATTCCCAGGCCGGATAAAATAGATTCTTATAACCCATCTTTTATTATTTTGTGTACAGTTATTTTTGCAGCTTTCATAAGTAACTTAGTCCGAAGTAATTATTATAAAATACGTATAAAAAGTTCTATTAGAAAAATTGTTTGTCATAAATGGTACTGTCTTACATGGATTAAACAGTAAGAAGAATATTTTTGCCTTATTAAAATTTTGATGTTTATTCATAGTTTGCATAAAAAAAAGAGGCAGTTGCCTGCCTCAAAAGAAAAAAGAAAGTCTTTATTTACCTGCTGCAATGTTTGAAAACATGGATGACATAGCGCTGAGCGTGTTATTCCACAAGTTGGATATTGTGGTTCTTGCATTAGGTATTGCAAGCACTGCTATCCCTGCTACAAGTGCTAAGAGTGATGCTACTGCGACGTACTCATTTAATCCCCTCTTGTCTTTCTTTAATCCTGCCAGCGCTGCCATTACTTTTTTGTAAATGTTAAATGTGAGTGCATTGTACATGTAAAAACACCTCCTGTAAAATTTGACTTCAATAAAAAAGGGACATACCTTTGAAGTATGCCCCTTCACCACTTAATGTATTTATAATCGAGAATGTAATTTCCTTTTTCATCAATACCTCTGAGCTCTGCAACCTCTTTTACTGCACGTCCTATTACATCACCTTTTTCATCTTCTTCAAGACCTATAAACACGAGCACATCAATTGCTTTTGCAATAAGCCTTCTTATTGTTCTGTCATCTATGTTTTTAAATTCCTTTATGAGCATTTCGAGTTTATCCAGAGCCATTTCAACATTGTCAGCATGTATGGTTGTAAAAGAGCCTTTGTGTCCTGAGTTAAGGACATTTATAAAGGTATATGCTGATATTGGTGTTCTTATCTCTGTCAGTATGATTCTGTCCGGATTTGCCCTTAAGCAGTCATAAAGTATGTCTTCATATGTTATTGCTTTCGCTCCTTCTTTTTCTTCTCTTGTTTTAAGGTAAAAGACATAAGGAAGAGGCAGTTCCATTTCTCTTGTGTCTTCAAGCACTGCTACTATGTGTTTGGGCTGGATGTAATACGTAAGAGCATTTACAAATGTTGTTTTGCCCGCTCCCGTTTCGCCTATAACCACAATGTTTCTTCTGTTCCTGACACACATCTTGAAATACTCTGATAGAGTGCCATTAAAGTTTTCTTCTTCTTTTGTGCGCTTTTTTACCATTTCTATTGTACCTATGCTGTCATTCAATCCCCGCAGTCTATATATAAGCTCATCAAGATTTTTATTCAAGCTTGTGTGTTTTCGTATGATTATATAGGGTTCCAGAGCTTCAGGTGGAATTATTACTTTTACACGGGAGCCGTCATAAAGCTCAGCGTCCTTCGACGGCTCCGCATAGGAAATGTTCTGTCCGGAGTTCGCTATTATTCTTTCGTATATTACTCTGACTTCTTCCATGCTTGCAAATCCTCTTTCATCATCGTATTTTACTCCGTCTTTTACATACATCAGCCTCGTCCCAAAGCTTATTATATCCGTTACTCCGTCCATTTTGAGGTACTTTTCAAAAGGCCCCAGCATGTACATTTTGTTGTACACTTCTTCAGTAACAGTATAGAGATTGTCAAGATAGTGTGGAAAGTTCTGTTCAAGATATTTCCTAACTTCCAGCCTTAAAAGTCCTTTTAAATCACCTGCGCTTTGTGCTTGATAGTTTAACATCTGAGGCCTTACTGCATTCACTATCAAATCTATATCTATTTTTCGGGCAGTATTTATCAACTTGGAGCGCTCTGAAAGGCTCATGAGTCATCACCCTTTCACTGCAAAAGGTTTTGAAGTTCCATAAGTACCTTCTTCCTCTTTTCTTCTTTTTCCTTGTATTCTTCAATCACCTTTTGCAGCTCTTTTATTTCTTCCTCCTTCTGTTTTATCATCTCTTCCTGCATTAAAAGTCTTCTTTCATATATTTCTTTGTTTCTGGCAAGTATATTTTTAATTTCACCGAGAATGGCATCAATTTCACTTTCTGATTCCTGCTTCTGTGAAATTTCAAAGACTTCCGGCTGGTTTTGTTCTGCTGCTGCAGATTCTTTTTCTAATTCCGTTTTTTCTTCCATATCATTTTTACCTCCTTCAGTATTGATTAAATTATCAATTATCTCTCCGGGATCTATAGGACTGTAATATATATCCCTAATCCCAATTTCTTTAGCAGTTTCCACAAGGCTGTAGTCTGAATCTCTTGCAAGGAGGATTATCTTTTTCCCCGCAGAGATTAAGCTTCTGATGTAATCTTTATTTGAAATATATGAAATTATCGCTGCATCGCAGTCTGCAAGGCTGTCTGCTGTTTCAAATTTTGACCTGAAAATATCATCAAGTTCTTTATAACCGGTATTAACATAAACCTTCATGGGATAAAATTCACTCCTCTCTTCAGATATTCTTTTCTGTTCTTTTTTAATCTCATCGGGTTTTTCAACAGTTTTATATTGGAAGTATTTTTCGTTTTCTAATTCTGTTATGTTTTCAGTTGCAGGTAAAGAGCCGATTTCTTCAGGGGTTTCCTCTGTTGCAGCTGCTCCGGATATATTTTCAACCGCAGGTAATACTTTAGTTTCTTCTGGAGTTTCCTCAGTATTTGGAGGCTCAGCAGGAATTTGTTTTGTTTGTTTTCTCTTGAAAAATAAAAATCCTCTTTTTTTTTCATAAAAGATGCTGGGATACAAAACATTTAAAATATTTTCAGCATGTTTCAGTATTTTGGGATTTTCAAAACTGCCCAAGTTTTTAATATACGGAACTTTGTAAATAACAGGTAGCTTAATTTCTGTTATATTTACATATACCAGCTCCTTTTTCTGCACTTTGTTTACAATCATTCTCACTTTCTTTAAGTCTATAAATCCATTTGCTCTTGCCCAGTCAATATTCCCTATGGCACGGCTGCTGACAGAGGCATTGTCTTCTACGATAAACAGTATGTCCTTTGACATGTCAAAAATATCAATACAGCCTTCCACAAATGCAGGCTGTATGTCCACTATGACAAGCTCATACCGGTTGTTCAGCTCCTCCATCATTTTTCTTAATTTATCAGGCTTTATCATCTCATATGTGTCAGGATAGCCTCCGACTATCACATCAAAGCTCTGTTTTAATGGCCTCTGTACTGCCCAGTCAATGTTTCCATTGACAGCTTCAAGAATATTTTTCTTGCGGTCTAAGTCCAGTATTGAGACAAAATCGCCGGGAGAAAAGTCAAATTCAATAACACAGGTTTTAAGTTTTTTGGCTGCTGTTTTTGAAATGGCAAGAGCTATTGTTGTTTTGCCGACACCCCCTTTTGGGGAGAAGATTGAAATTATCATTTTTACATCACTCCTTGAAAATTTTGAAACTGTTTGACTTGACATAAGGGGCTATCAGTGAAGCTTTGTCGGGAGTTGTTTCAAGTACCGCAATTGTGCTTACAGTACCGTTAACCGCTGACGTTGTTTGCTCTATTGAGTAAACCTTCAGCCCGCTTATTGTCTGATTTGCACCTCCAGCAATATTTGATAAAAGTACAAGACTTATTGTGTCTCCGACGGAAATAAGCTTTGCGTCT
The DNA here is from genome assembly GCF_018588165.1 of Thermoanaerobacter sp. CM-CNRG TB177. Lineage (NCBI taxonomy): Bacteria > Bacillati > Bacillota > Clostridia > Thermoanaerobacterales > Thermoanaerobacteraceae > Thermoanaerobacter > Thermoanaerobacter sp. CM-CNRG TB177. The sequence continues at coordinate 37,363 of NZ_JAFCAC010000045.1, read as the reverse complement.
TCATAAGGAACGTTTATGCTTATTAAAACATCGCCTGGAGCTACTTCAAGTCCCTTCTGCATAACTATGCTGTGCGGTATGAAATCGCCTTTCACACGTGAAGTATTAAGGCTTTTGCCTACAATCTCCTGAGGATTCTTCACTAGATCTGCTGCAAGGCTTGCAGGAATGCTTTTTGTGGTAAGCATGTCCTGAGTTATTACTGTGCCTGCATTTATCGGTTTTGCTGCCACAACAACATTTACTGTTCCCTGCGTGCTGTTAAGCACTAAAAAAGCTGCAAGGAAGACAAACACCGCAGTGATAATTCCTATTTTGATTATCCTGCTCAATTCCCTTCACCTTCCCATTCTTTTATTTTTTTGTGGTAAAAATCAAGCTTTTTTTGATTTAAGAGGTAAAGTTCGATGCCGTCTTTTACTTCATCGAAAGGCTTGATTGTCTGCTCTGTGGTTTTTAAAATTATATACCCTTCATTGTTAACAGGTACTGGTTCATAAATTGTATCTGGTTTTAAGGATACTCCAAAAAATTTCTGACTTACAGGGATGTCTCCCATAAAGCCGCCGTTTCCGCTTATTCTGTCTATTGAATACTGCTCAAAAAGTTTGCTGAAGTCTTCTCCGTCCTTAAGCTTTTGATATACCATATCCGCTGTATCTCTGTCTTTGACTGATATTTCATATACCTTCACTGTTGTGTAGTAGTCTTTGTGTGTTTCATAAAATTCTCTTACTTCTTCGGGCTTTACTGTAATATCTTTCGTATATTTGTTAAAAAGTTTATCTGACAAAAGAATGTCTTTTAAGTCTTCTTTTGTCAGCCGTGTTTTATTCTTAGTATCCTGCCATGCTTTACTTAGCTCTTCTTTGGTTACTGTTATTCCTTCTTTTTGCGCTTCGTACTCAATTGCTTTTTTGGCTCTTAAATTTTCTAAAGCTATTTTGGTTAGTTCGTCATTGTTCATGTTTGTAAACTTGTCTTTTAGAAATGTTTTTTCTTTTTCCAGCTCAGCTTGTGTTATTGGTATTCCATGAACACTTGCTATTTGTTTCGAGGTACATCCTGATAAAATTGACAGCGCAAATACAGGCAGTACAAGTAATAGAATTGTTTTTTTCAAAGCCTTCACACCTCCTAATTTTTATCATAAAGTTGAGTATTACTGTGTATTTTCTTAACGTCCTTTTTCCTACCGCCCGCTTTTCACCTACCTCCTTTTCTAAAAAATGCTTAAAATACCTATAGCGCTTAAAATTGCTAAAACCATTCCTGCAAGTGCTAACAAAAAAGCTGTCCCTTTTTTGTCGTACAACATATATACGACGTCTGCTTTTGCTTCTATGTTTTTAAGTTTTTCTGTTAAAACATTCTGTGCAAGATTGCCTTTTATTTCTTCAAGCGTTATGTTTCCTTCTGCTATTAACTTTAAAAGTTCTTTTAAATTTTCTTCTGCATCTTCTGAGACCGAAATGTACTGTTCTAGAAGTGTATTTGCAACCTTTAGTGAGATTGCGTTATAATAGAGTAGTTCAATCAGGAAAAGAATTTTTACCTGACCGTCAATTTTTTTGTTTTTTATTGCTCTAAGCATAATGTTTTTTTGGTATAGGCTTAGTTTCATTTAATAATACCACCTCCTGTTCGTTGCATAAAAAAAGAAACTGCCTTTCGACAGTTTCTTTTTTGTATAAGAGTTTTTTTATCTCCGAATTACAGAAAATTATAACTTTACACACTTACTATTTTTTGTGTTTAATTATCATAAATTAGCTTTTATTTTAATAAAACTTACACGTTTGTATATCAAATCAATATATATCCTTGCTTTATCTGGAAGCATGTCAATAATTTTATTAGGAAACCAAGTACATAAAAGCATTAATATTGCAAGTCCAATATTGTATAACTTTAAAAAGTTCTCATAAGCAATAGAATCAAAGGTTCCTCCTCCCAAAGGTTGGAATATAATAGCATTATTAATCAGTCTAGCAGAATAAGCATTAAATAATATAGCTATGGTTGCAATCACTTTGAAAATAGTTTGCATCTCCGGAATGTTTTTATCTCCCCTTATTTTAAGATCTACAACAGCCCACACAACAAGAAACATCACTAAACCCGGTGTTGATAAAAAACCCGAAATTATTCCAAACAAACTAAGAGATACTAAATATACGGCTAAAGCTTTATAATCAATATCTTTGGCCTTTTTTACTAGCCACCACAACGCCCCACCAATAGCCATAAGCGTTTGTGAAAATCTTGTCATAAATTCACTAAAATAATTTAATGTTCCTCCCCCAGAATAACTAAAATTAAAAACGGAGGTCAACGCAAAATTTAATGCGGAAAAGAAAATATCAATAATACCTCCTATGAAAGGAGTAAATAACCACATTATCCAACCAACTACAAAAAATATTACTGACATTATTAACGGAATAGTTACTGTTAAGTAATATAACCAATTTATGAATATATGTACTAATCCTATAGCAACAATCGATACTAATAAAAATTCAGCATAATTTAAAACCCCTCCTCTATACTTTAAAGCTATTGGCAAAGTAATTATAAAGCTTATAAAGTACATAATTCCTAAAAAGACTGCAGGGTCTTTTAGACTTAACATCATATTTGCCAAAGACATTTCTTGCTTAATGTCTAGCTGATTCTTGGGAGTTGTAAAATTTCCCATAATACCCCCTCCTGTTTATAAGATACTTTTAACGATGTTTAGGTCTTACCTCAATCATATTAATAGTAATTCGACATTTTCTATCAAATTCCTTTAGAAAAAAAATAAAATTTTTTATTTTTTAACCAAACACTTTATTAGTATTTTTTAGTTTTAAGTAATTCATTTTTCCAATAAAGGCAGGAACACTCATGCAAGCATCCCTGCCCTTTTCTTAAAACGTAATTGTCTCTGTCTGTATGTTCGTTTGCTGCCAGTTTGGATTGGACGTCTTAAAGTCTGGATTACTATGATCTTGATTATCTTGGAAAAACGTTGTATTAAAGCCGTTTACAGGTATATGAACGTACACACAGAAGTACTTATCTGTTCCATTGAGGTACAGCTTAAAATACAATGTTGAGTCTTCCTGCCCTGCTTTCCTGTACATAAACCTGAACGTTGCCTGCTGATTTGCTATGTCTATGTTCTGCATGACAGGATACTCTGTCTCCCAGTTGTCATCTTCTAAAAGGTAGTTTGTATATCTGTGTATGTTGTGAAAAGCTACAACCTTTGTGACGTATGCCGGTGTTCGCACTTCTCTTGGGCCCGTTGGAGTATCTATAATTGAACCTATCTCTACGTTCTTCCATTTAATTGTTATATCCATATACGCAGGATAGCCGTTTGCATCAGTATGCCACTTTGTAAATACAAAGTTGGGTGTCTTGTTTATTGTTATAGTTGCATGTACAGAATCAGCTGTGACCTGTCTTATCGAGGGTGTATTATTGGAAACTGTCGTATTGCCGCTGGAAGGTGGTGTACTTACTGCAGGAGGATTATTATTCTGCGGAGAACTGCTGCTCTGTGATGGAAGTGTTGGAGATGTTCCATCAGGATTGTCGTCCGGTATTCTGAACGTTGCTATACCTGAGCTTGTAGCGTAGTTTAAAACTGTATTTATAAAGTCCTGGTAGTTAGTAAATTGATCCAAAAAAATAGCTGCATCTCCAGCGCCTCTAAAAGCATCTGAACCAAAGTAATTAGCTAAATCTTGATAATAATTTCGTAGTTTTACCATTACAGGTGCACTTTGGTCTAAAGTTCCTACTATTTGGTCCGGTACTTTTATACCATGTTCCTGTAAAATTTCAGCTATAGCTTCATCAATTGAAGGATCTCCTGTTATAACCTTACCTTTTCGGGGCTTCCAGTCCCAGTTATTTGCGTATTTATCTGTCTTCTTAGTAAACTGCAAGATGAATACTCCTGCTTTATCATCGTACATAAAACCGGACTGCTTTAAGTAGTTAATTTGATCTTGAGTAAGATCTTTATATGGTACTACGTATGCTCCGTCGCTTGCCCATCCACCCTGAAACTCTACTCCGTTTACAAGCATTTCCGAACCGTCCGGTTTCACTACTCTTACTGTGCGCAGATCACCTATTATATGGGCATTGCCTAACATTGTGGTGTTGGTAGGAGAAACTCCTGTTGACATTCCGCCACTTCCTCCGCTGCTGTTATATCCGCTGTAGGTGCTGCCGCTGTAGTTAAACCACCCGCCCGTTGCGTTTATTGCAGCTACGACTGCCTGCATTTGTTTTGAGTCTGAAAGAGCAGAAGTGGGTACCAGCCTGTCTCCCATTCTATTAGCACTTACCGCAGATACCTGTCCGTTTGATACTGCTATCAAGGTATTGTCTGTACCTGCATAGTAGTAGCTTGTACCGTTTATTGTGTAACCGGGGCTTACCGATAGTGTTGCAGTTTGTCCAGAATTTGTTTTGATTGTGGTGTTCAGCTGACCTCCGCTTGCAGCTACTTTCTGCGGAGGTACAAGATGTCCGTCCGGAGTCATTATCCCTGTTGTTGTGTATGTCTGTCCTGTTGTTGGATCAGTTACCTGTATTTGATTCCCTCCAAGCCATTTTACCGTTGTACCGTCAGACATTACATAATCGGCATATGCAGGTATGGTGCAGGAAAGCAGAAAAAGAATTAAAACTGCTACAGCAATTTTCTTCAAAAAGCTCACCTCCCGTTAAAAGCTTTATCAAACAAAAGAGGATAGGTTTTTGTTACCTATCCTCTTTTGACAATTTTTGTTCAATTTAACAGTTTCTTTACTTCTTCTTTAGGGAGTTTAGTTATTTCTACAATTTCATCAATATTCATTCCTCTTTTTAATAGTTCTTTAGCTACTGCTAATCTTCCTTCTTTTTCTCCTTCTTTTTTACCTTCTTTTCTCCCTTCTTCTATTAATCTTCTAAATGTTGCTGATTTTTCCAAATTTAACATTTTCATCACCTCCGCAAACATTTTCTCAATAATTTCTTCTTCATACACCAGTTCTGCAAGTATTTTAGCTTTTGCAGCTAGTTCTCTCTTTTTTTCTTGTTCTAGAGGAATCTTCTTTATCATTTCTACACATTCTTTTAGATAAAGTTCTTTTTCTTTTTTTCTTCTTTCTTTATCCATCAAAGGAAGCAGCGTGAACAATTCGTAGTAGTTAGTCTGTGTTATCTCAGAAAATTTTATTTCCCCTACATCTATTATTTTATATCTGTACTTCAAAAAATTTTCTTTTCCAAAGTCAAATTCTACTCCATTGGCCATATTTAAGTTGTTTTCACCTATGTACACAACAACCTGATAAGGCATTAAACCGTATTTCTCCATTATCTCAACAGCGTACCTTAACATTCTGTAAGGCATTTTATCGTCATTATCAGACTGGAATTCTATATGTATAGCAATAGTATTTTCTTCCTTTGTACTACATTTAAAAACCATATCGCTTTCTCTGGTTTCAACTCTAGGAAATTCTATATTAAGCTCCTCTATTTTAGTGTGCTGTATCCCCAAAAAATAACTTAGTATATCATCCGTTAAATCAGAAAACATGTTTTTAAGTGTGATATCATACTTTCCCAAGATTTCTCCCTCCATCGTTCCCTTATCACAATTATACCACATTTAAAAAGAAAGGGACAGACATTTTACAGCCTGTCCCTTATTGTGTCTATCCATTCAAGATCCCATTTCTGTGTTGCAGGATTGTAAGCTCCATCATATGCTGCAAACTTCCATTTGCCATCCTGCTTTACGAGAAGAGCATGAGCATAAGCCGTTTGCCAAGTTCCAGGATCGTTAGGTCTGTCCACTTTTCCTGTTCGTGAATAATATACACTAGCAATATTGCCCATTGTTGATATTTTAATAATATTGTACGAATCAGACTTAAACCAATACGCACCTAACGGATATACATAAGTTCCATCTGAAAGATTGCCACCTCTTAATAAAATACTGTCCACTACACCATACTCAGCTCTATTGCCAAATGAACCACCAGTTCCAGGTCCTTTATGTCCGTCTGTGTCCCATACGCCCATTTTGGTTCCCTTGTAGAAGTACTTATCCATGTTCGGTAAAAAGCCGTTTTTACATTTGTCATTAAGTATATTTGCTCTATCATCTATAACCGTTGGCTCTGTCCACGGATATAAATTGTATTCTGTTACGTAATCTTTGGCTTCCTGCTGATATTCTTTTAAGGCTTGTGCAAAAATTGGATTTGGGTTAGGTCCTACATCGGCATATGTTCCATCAGGCAGTTTATAAAAATTTGTTGGTATCCAAGCCTGTGAAAGCTTTGCAATAGCTTGCTCTGCATGTGATATTACATTTATCGCTTCCTGCTCAGTCAAGTCGCTTGGTAAAAGCCTCATAAGCCTCATAAGCATTACAACCGCTTCTGCTCTGTTTGCATATGCGTTTGGTCTGAAAGTACCGTCAGGATATCCGCTTAATATTTTTAATCCTACTGCATTGGAAATCGCTGCTGAATACGGGTCGCTGTCTGAATAGTCTTTAAAGTGCAGAGGTACGTTTGCTAAAGGTATTTGATAGGATACTGCAGCATTTGAAAGCCATATCGCTATTTCTTTTCTGGTTATGTTTCCGTTCGGATTAAAGGTTCCTTTGTAATAATCAAGTGGTATAATATTCTTATTTACAAGCTGCATAATGGGTTGATAGTACCATGCATCACTTTTTACATCTTTAAAAGGATTCTGAGGCGCTGTTTGATCAAGTCCCAATGCCCTTGAAAGCATTGCTGCAAATTCTGCTCTTGTTAATGTATTCTCAGGCATTAACGGGCCTAACACTTTACAAACAACTTTACCTGTCATTTGATAATCTCTTATTGCAGTTGGCGGATTTGCCGGATAGCCTCTTACTATTTCTGCTGCTACTGCTAACTCTAAATCAGGCATTGCCCAGTAAAACTGTCCATCAGGTTCTGTGTATTTGTAAAAGTCCTGCACAGCATAAAAGTCTGCTGCAAAGCTGGGTACTGAAACTCCTAATACAAGAGCTAAAACTAACACAAAAGATAAAAATTTTTTCATTTAAAAAACACCTCCATTAGAAATTTTATCACATTTTTCTTAAAAAAGTAACCTTATTACAGCATCCTCAAGCTCAACCAGAGCTTCATTTATGTCATCTTTTGTTACTTTCTGCCCCAGAAGTTTCATAATACCTTTTATTTGATTTAGAGCAGCTTCCTCTTTTGTTTTATCTGGTTCTGCAGCTGTACTTACTTTGACAGTTTCTTCAGGAGAGATGTTCTGTCTTTCCACCTCCTTTGCTGCCTCACCCGAAAAGCTTACCTTCCCTTTTAAACCAAGAAAGTACTGCTGCACATCAGAAAATTTTGCAGGATTTTTTACGGCATTCACAACTTTCTCAGGAGTTACCGGATCAAATACAATATCATATATGCCAAGTGCCAGTGCATATCCTAAATGCTTTGATTCTTCATTCCCCGGCAAAAGTATTACTCTTTTGTCCCTCTGCCTCAGGGCAAACAAGAAATCCTTAAAGGGGAGTTTTATGTCTTCACGTGGTGCCAGAATAACCGTATCGTACAAATCTCTGCTCTTTTCTTCTAAAAGGTAATCTGCATAAAAGATTATTTCTGATTCTATTTTGTTTTCCTTTAATTTATGTTTTAACAGTTCATCCAGTTTTTCTATACCTGTGCATATAAATACCATTTTACAGCACTCCCGTAGACGGCTTTAAAAGGTTTTTAAGCCTTTTTTGAATGTGCTGACATATAAAAATGTGTCTTAAGAAAATAACTTTTATTGTAAGGCTTTTAAAAGCCTTACACAATTTTATACAGCCTTATTGTATGAAAATCTTTCTTCCATTTCTTTTCTGTTTTCTACAAGCTTATCCACAGAGTCTCGGTGCAGGGTGCCTCCCAATTCATTGGGAGGAGGAATGCGCCGCTCTATACCCGTATTCATAACCATCACTTCTCTGAAGAATCGTAAGATACTTGGGGTGAACGTCGAAACCGTTCAGCCGAAACGACGGTCTTTGCCTTATTGCTATTCTGCCGACGTGGACTCCAGCATACTTGCCCCTCGGCACAACAGCCTTCACAATGTCGCCTGTAGCAAAACCCATGTAAGTCTTCTCCCTAGAGTATCCCAGCCCTGCCATCTCCGAGATGACAAGAGCTTTTATTAAGAGTTTTTCTTTCTTGCCGGAAGGTTCAAGCCGTTTTATTTTCTCAAGGAGCTTATAGAAAAAAGCAGCTTCCATGTCATCCATTGCTACCACCTTCCTTATTTTTTCTTCAACCTTTTTTGTATTTCTTCTTTGGCTTCTCTTACCTGGTTAAAAAAGTTTTGGCGCCTTTCCTGCCAGCCTTCAGGAAAATATGCATCAAAGCGGGCTTTTGTAAAGCCGTCCGTCGGATCAACTTCCTGTGGAGGTTCATTCTGCTGATTTGAAGACATCTTTCTGACTCTATATGCATAAGCAGAATAGCTGTAGCGTCCCAGCAGGCCAAAAAACTGCTGAATTAAAAAACCTATTAGCCACATTATTAACAGGTTTCTAACAAATGGATGGGTTTTGATATAACTTATTACCACATTCATTTTATTGGGAAGATCCTGCCACTCAATGAACGTATAGTGCCATATATCCGAAACATATCCTGCTGCATTTTTTATCGCAGTCTGCCAGTCTCCAACCACTGCTAGAAATGCGTCGGTTATAAAAAACAGGCCGACAAAAAAGGCAAAAAAGCCCAAAACAATGATAACAGCTTTTTTACCAAGCTCAACTCCTGCATGATATACAAGCATAAAAGGAAGAGTTATGAGAAATATTATCCACAGCAAAACATCAGACAATCTGTTTTTTTTCATATTAAACACCAGCCTTTTATAAACATTATCCCTTCTGCCTTTATTATACACTTAAATATTAATATTGTCAATATTTAAAATTTCTTGTGCTGCAAAAACTACTTTCCGTACTTTTCACTGTATTTTTCTGCAATTGACATGACCTGATCCACGTACCACCATGCGTGGTTGTAATTCCACAATGCCTTTCTCAATGCATCTGTATCACTGTAGCCTTGTTTCTTGTACAAATTGTAATTTGCACTTAAATAATGGGCAGCAGTATAAACTGCATCAGAAGGATCAAAAGGACTTATTATGCTGTCTCCATCGCCGTCAACACCGTACTCTCTGAATGTTTCGGGTAAAAACTGCATCATCCCCACAGCAGACGTGTTGTAGTCCGGCAGATAAGGTCCTACAGCATTTGGATTAAAGCTTGATTCTCTGTAAGCTATTGCTGCAAGCACAGTCCACGGTATTCCATACTTTTCTCCAGCTACTTTGAATACAGGAATCAATTCATTTGGTATTTCACCCGGCCTTATATCATATTTCTGCCAGGGAGGTACCTCCATTGAAGAGTCTGAACTGTCCAGCAGCCATCCGATATTTTCTTCATTTTTCATGAATGAAGCTGCTGTTTCCAGAAGCATTATTCTGTTAAGCTCTGCAACATAGTAAACTTCTCCACCGGAAAAAGTTTTAATACCTGCAATATACAGCGACGGATCTACAGGCTGGCCGTTTTCCCTAATTTCAAAATGAAGGTGCGGGCCTGTTGAGCGTCCTGTATTTCCGGACAGGCCTATAACATCTCCCTGCTTTACTTCTTTTCCTTCACTTACTTTTATCTCAGAAAGATGTCCGTAAATTGTTGACAGACCGTCTGCATGTCTTATGATAACTGCTTTTCCGTATCCGCCGTATTCTTCTGCAAGGGCAACAACACCATCAGCCACAGCTTTTATTGGTGTTCCGGAAGGTATTCCGAAGTCTACTCCGGTATGAAATTCTTTGCTGCCCGGATTTTTAGGATCTTCTCTCATGCCAAAAGGAGACGTGACAGGATAATCTCCGTCAAACGGCTTTATTATCTGCCCGCCTTTAGCAGTGTGTTCCTGTACGGTGAAACTACTTGTTTTGGTACCGGTACCGGCATATTTTGCAATAGCAGCATCCAGTCTTGTCCAGTCAGGATAAAAATCTATCCCTGTTTTTGCTAAATAAAATGTTTTTGTGTATTTTTTGTAATCTGCTGTCTCTGTATGATTTTCTGTAAACTGAAGAGTATAGTGAAGTTCATATATTCCTGCATAGGTGTTCACTTGAGAGATATACTTTCTTGATGTTCTTATTTCGTAATACTTTGTCTGCCAGTTCCCATCTTTATCCTTAATACTTTCCCACACCTGAGTTACTTCATCATAATCAAAGTACGTAAAAACAGGGTTAAGATCTTTAGTTATATTTGTTATCATGTCCTTATCAAGAGTGTCATCCCAATCTCTTGCATAAAGCTGAAGGGCGTAAGGTACTGCCCACGGAAGAAAAAACTGCTCTTCCATTTTGTCGCTTGAGAGTACAGGAGGGTTAAGAGCGGGCATCATCTGCTGGACCATTCTGCCGTTCGCAGCTACAGTATTATCCTGATAAGCAGCATCAAAAATTCCTAAAACAGTAAATATACCAAAAAAAATAAGACTCAAAAAAATCAGTATTATCCAGAAATAAGGGTTTGTAACAAGGGAACGGAGTATATATCTTTTCACAGCATTTTTTATGTAATCTTTTAAATAATCACCCAATTCAACCACCCTCTAAAAAAGAAGCAGCAGAGAAGAAATACCTTTCTCTGCTACTTCCATCTAAACTTATCAGGGTCTTCTGATACGTTTTTTATCCATTCATAGCCTTTTTGAATTCCTGTCCTCATGCCTCTTGCTACTATTTCCCCTGCTTTTTCTCCTATTTCTGATGCTTTTGTGCCAAAAGGAGAAAGTATAGTTGTACCTATTATTTTGCCTGTACCGTCAAAAGCGTGTTCGGTACCTGTTATGTTTTTTATCTTGTCTCCAAGATCTGCTTTTTTATATGGAGTGTAGCCGTGCTCCTGAGCTTCTATCTCTGTCCTGAATGTTGCAGTAGGCTGAATATCTGCATAACCTTCATCATCAGGCATGTAGTATTTCATACTTCCATCTTCAAGTTTTACTCCCTTTATTAGGCCGTTTCCTTTTTCATCAACATACAGCCTGGTTGGATCATCTGTTGCGTATTTGTAACTCGCTGTCTGGTATCCCAGCCCTCCTACTGTGCCAAGAAAACTGCCACCTGCTGCACCTACAGCCCTGCCTATTCCTGCACCAATTGTTCCCAAATCTTTCATTGCTGATTCTCCAAGTGCAAGTCCCATAGCACCGCCTGCAACTGCACCGACAGTTCCTAAAGCTCCTCCTAATACATTTCTTGCTTTTTCAGCGGTGCCTAGAGCCTTTTGATACCTTTCACCGGGCTTATCTCTTCCGGGAGGAAGGGGAGGAGTCTGGCGCCGTATGCTGTTAAAACCTGTTTCATTCCCTGCAAGAACCGGCTCAGAAGGATAGGGCGCTGTTGAGGCATAAAGCCCAGGTACTCCCTCAGAAGATGGTGTATATGAATCATACTTCTCCTTTGTAAATAGAGGCTCACTTTCTACTTCTTCGCCACCGTAAGGACCACTTCCACCATTTCCACCGCCTCCGCTGCTGTCTCCGGTACTCCCACCAGTATCCTGCTTTCTATCTTTCTTCCAGTCTAGTACTCTTTGTGTAACAGTACCTCTTGATCTATTCCAGCCACGTCCTGCAAGTCCGGCAATGGCTGCCAAGCCGGAAAAACCTGCCATAGCAAGACCAGCATAAAATTCTTCGTTTACTCCCAGGAATTTCAGAAACCCCATGAACACTTCTCTTAAAACCTTTGATGTTGGGATAAGGGCAATCAGCCCAAAGAGCTGCGCCCACCAGTCAGAAAAATCTGAAGAAACACCGGGGGAAACAAGCACGGCGTACAGAGATAGGACAAGTGCGTGTGAAGACTGCATAAAAGCATTTGATACTATTTCACCGGCCACAAGTCCTATTCCCCTGCTGTAGCCCGTGATGCTCCAGCTCCACACCACAATTGGCACAACTACCAGCATAGCAATAAGTACAAATTTTCGTATTGTGTAAAGAAAATTAAAATACACCATCAATCCTACAAAGGCTAGTTTTACTAAAGCTGTCGTAAGAATATTATTTGTCTGTATGGCATCAATAAAGTTCCATCCGCCCTGAATGAATTTTCCTCCTGCGTATACCTGCATAAGGTTTTTGAAAACTTCCGTCAGGTAGGCATTGGCCATGAATATAAGTTTTGAATATGTTGGTAGAAACCATATTATGGCATAGGCTAAAACAACAAGCCACATCTTCTGCATTGCATCCGCTCTCTTTGAAGGGTTTGAACCTGCTGACATGAGCCTGAACCCATTGATTATCATTGCTATTACTGCAAGGCCACCTGTTGCAATTTCTATAGTGTTATACCATTTCATTGCTATATCCCACTCATCTTTTGTAAATGGAGCAGTTTCTGTATTTGGCAGGTTAAAAACAAGCTCATCTATTGTTTTAAAGCCAAGTGTCCTTATTCCATTTACAAGGCCATCTATAGGCCAGGCAAGCACTCTTTCTATAAATGTATCTGCATATACAAAAGTAGGAAACAGCAGTACAAACAGGAAAATCAAAACAAAAATTTTACGTCTGTTCGTTAGGATTTGTTGTAATAAATTCTCTTTCATATTCGGATGCCACCACCCTTACAACTGTAGAATTTCTGCCTGCTTTCAGCAAAGCCTCACCTATGCCTGAAGACAAAAGGAATTCCCTCTCTCCTTTTGAGAGATGAAATACTTCCTGTACTGCATCTATGTCTGTTGGGGACTGCCTTAAAAGAAAAACTGTTGCTGCGTTTGTTAAAACGGCTTTTCCCTGAGGGGAATTTGCAAATTCTATAAAGCTCTGTGAAGCAATTGTAAGAGACGTATTTCTCTTTCTTGCCCTTCTTGCGAGGTTTTCTAAAAAATTTGCAGTATGCTCATATTTCATGAACATCCATGCCTCATCAACTATGACAAACTTTTTCTGCTTTATATTTTTCTTTACAAACTTCTCCCATACCCAGTTTGTTACCACATAAAGAGCATATGTTTTTAGAAATTCATCCACAATTCCCGAAACGTCAAAAGAAATTAATAAAGCATCTTTTAAATCAACATTGGACTGCCCGTCGAACAGTCCCATTGTACCGCCTCTTAAATAGGGCTTTAAAATTTGTGCAAGTTTTTCTCCTCCAGGCTTTTTGCTGAGCCTTTCCGTAAAAGATGAAAGTGTCGGCATCTGTTTTGGACGAAGTCCTATATAATATTTCCCGTCCACTTCCTGCGAGCTCTGTTCGTACAGGCTTTCCGGGTTTCTTGTTATTCCACAGGATCTGTACTCTTCCAGTACTGATTCTTCTATTAGTGAAAGTTCATAGGCAGTAATAGGAGTTTTGCTGATTTTTTCTATTATCATGCTCACAAGTCCCTTTATCTCATTTGCTTTCTGCAGAAGATCTATAAACTCTATACCTTCATCATCAACATCGGCTTCTATATCGAAGGGATTTATAACGTACTTGCAGTTGGGCTCCAGTTTTATATGAACGCCTCCTACTCTGTTAACAACGTTTTTGTATTCTCCATCAGGATCTATAAAGACCGTTCTGACTCCTAAAAGGGCGCTTCTCAGAGCGATTAACTTCATCATAAAAGATTTTCCTGCGCCTGACTGTGCAAATACAGCTATATTTGCATTGGGCAGTATCGGAGGCCCTATAAACGGATCAAACACAACTGGAGAGCCTGTAAAAAGGTTTATCCCGATAGGAATACCCTGCTTGTGGGAGTACTCCGGTGATGCAAACGGGAAAAGAGAAATAGCTGCTCCTACATTGAAATTTCGAGATGCATCGGCCAAATAGTTTTCGGCTAGAGGGAGCAGTGTTTTAAAACCCTGTTCCTGCCTGAACATTGCGTTTCTTGCTTTTATCGATTTGCCCGCTAAAACTTCTTCGAGAGTCCTTGAATTCCTTTCAAGCTCCTGCAGGCTGTCTGCGTATATTGCTATTACAATTGTTACATAAAAAAGCTTATCTCTGTTCATCTGTATATTTTCACGCAGTGTTTCAAGGCTTTCAGATGCCCTTTGAAGTATTCCCAGCTCTGCAATGTTCCCTTCTTCTTCATCAAGCATAAGCTGGGACTGGAGCTGTACAATTTTGTGTGTCAATTTTTTTATCGCTGCCCCGCTGTTTTCAGGATAAATATGAACGGATATGTTTGCATTTGAGAAAAGTTTCAGGCTGTCAAGCCAGCCAATCCCCACGGAAGCAGGATAGTCAGTAAAATAATACACTCTAACGTATTTATCATTAATTTGCATATAATTTCTATCTATATATATCCCGTCGGGAGATATTATCTGCTTTATGTCAGATACATGATTAAAAGGATCGTGAAAGTCATTTTCTTTTACTTTCTTTGCTAGTTTTTGTTTTTTGTTCTCTTTAAGCTTACCGTTTCTATTGAACAGGCTGAACTTCAAGTTCTATCCCCTCCTTCATGAAGCTTAATGCGCCGTTTTCAATCAGAGTAGATGCGTAAATTCTGGTAGATGGATTCAGCATTTCATGTATTAGGTCAATTAGCTCATTGGTATCAAGAAGGCGTGGATTCAAACCACATTTTATTAAACCCTCCATAACCAACTGAATTCTTCTGGACATTTCTCCTCTTGCTTTTGCGTAGTTATTTTCTGTGTCATCATAGGTTATCACGATGTAATTTCTGTTTATCATTGTGTTTTCTGCATGATATGATAAAAACTTTTCCAGATGCTGTTCATATTCCAGCATTGTTCTTGGAATTCTGTTCCTGTTTGCCCTGAAAGCCTCAATAGAATCTCTTAAGTTAACCCTCTGTGTTAAAGAAAGTATCTGTATAGGGAAAGTTATTCCTAAAAGCAAAGAAGCGAATGCATCTTCCAAAGCATTCTGTTCAGCAGGCGTAAGAAGTGCAAAGTTTATAGGGTCAGCGGTAATAAGAGCCCTGTATCTACTTCCTTTCAGAATTATTACTCCTTCTCTTATATCTTCTATATCTAGAAATTCTGTTGTTTTCCTCAATTTCAACACTCCCTTTCCATGCGTATTCTTTTTCCTGCAGATAGAACTGGACAGCATAGGCAATATACCTGTCCAGTGCCATTCCATCTCTATCAAAGTTTGCACCCCAGAGTCCCAATAACAGAAATAAAACCCCTGGGATTGCTGCAATTCTGATATTGAAGTATTTATAAGCCCATATAAAAGCTGCAATTCCCAGTCCTATCCCAATAAGAAGAATGATAAACTGCCTAAGAGAAAACTTTCCGCCAAATATTTTATCTTCTTTCATTAAGTCTAGTGGTATAGGATATACTCTCATTTGAATCACCCCTAAAAAAATAAGGACTATCATAAACGATAGCCCTCACCTGAGTAATTTTACGGTTTTTAAAAGTCATTCATTAGAAACTTTTTCAACTATTGGAGGAATAATATACGGCTGATCTAATATTTCTCTGGTAATAAAACTTACAATAAAACTTACTCTATTTGCCATAAAGTTTAAGATACTTTTTATATTTTTTTCAACTTTTTCTTTAGTAATTGCTTCTTTAAAATAGAACTCACCAATCAACTCAAGTTCAATATTAAAAAAAATCTGCGGATCAAATCCTATTTGACTTATCAATTTTATTACAGCAATATTATTTTCAACAGAAACAATTTCATATTTAAAAATTTCTTTTGTTCTAACATTTATATCAGTATCTGCTGAAACATCTGGGAATTTTTCAGCGTTAACTTTATTAAGCCTAATATTTGTATTTACAATATTTTCAATAATATCTTTTTCTTTCTTTTTTGCCATACAATCACCTCATAACTATAATATGTTTAAAGATAAAAATATATTTTTAACTACATTTTTAATGTGTATTGTTGTCCTTTTTCAATAAAACCTAATCTTTTCAGTGGAACTGGATTCCATATGCTTCTATTTAGTTTATTCATATTCACTTCTGCAGTTTTACCCACCAAGAGGGATGTAAAACTTCTGAAAGATTCTCTACTACTCTTTTTATATCCAACAGCAAAAGAGAGCAAGTTTTGAATTAAATTATTTAAACTAACTCCTTCTTCTTGAGCCATTTCATGAAGCATCTTATGCATGCTTTTGGGAATTCTTAAAAGGATTTTCCCACTGTATTCATTTTCCTCTCTATATTCTTCAGGCAATGGAATTGGTCTTCCTTTTTCTTTCGCTGTCTCAATCCAGCACTTAATAGCATCCTGTACATTCTTTAAAGCCTCCTCAGGAGTTTCTCCATCACTCATACATCCTGGCAATTTGGGAACAAAAGCCAAATATCCTCCTCCATCTTCTTCTGAAATCTTTATAATTTCTACTTTATAATCTAATTTGTTCGTCACTATTCTTCCCCCCTTTTTTCAAGCATTTCAATTAACCTTAAAGCTCGCTTTATATAAACAGGCTTAATGTGGGGCCTGTGTTTTGGAATAGTTAATATTTCTGCTAATTTAGGATGATAATAAGTTACATGACTGGAACCACTTCGTGGTTCTCTTATCACAAATCCATAATATCCCAAAAGCTTATTAATATCTTCAAACCTAACGTTTTTTGGGTTTTCCTTTATTTTTTGAAATAGCTTCCTGGTCTGTGACATCAAAAGCCTCCTACATATAAGTATTATCAATAAAGCAGTGTTTTATTCGTTTTGATACTATATATGATATCATTTTTTAAAATTTATTTCAACTATCCTGCTCTCTTTTCATAAGAATTGTAATATTTTCATTTTTCTTTTATAAAAAAACAGGGCTGCCATAAAAAACAGCCCTTTGTATTAAAAACATACAGTTTATTGCGGTTTAAATCCAAGTGCAATCCCCACAAACCACTTCGCCCCAAGAGCAACAATAGCTCCAAGGATAGACCACAATAACCCTGTCATGGCATCTGAACGTTTCGCAGGGTTTGTGGAACTTGCCATGATTTTGTAGCCGTTCCATGCGATAAAGCCTACTGCGACAACTACTGCAACGTCCATAAGAGCATTGACAATGTTCCAGATAAAGCTTTTTACCCCGCTTGTGTCTACCGGAGTTACATCAGGGCCTGCATAAACTCTGCCAGTAAAAACATACAAAAGAGACACAGTATAAAGAAGCATTTTTTTGATTTTATCTTTCATATACAACCCCTTCCTCAAAAATTAAATTTTTACTTAAAAGCCTGACTTACTACCTGTAATACTCCCAGTATTGTTGGAATTGCATAGTAGAGAATTACCCCAATCGCAACACCTATCATTCCACCTGCACCTGTACGCCTCAAGGTTGATGTGTGAAAAAGACTGCCGAGAATAAACATTATGATGGATACAGTGAAAATAAATCCCGCAAGAGGCATGATGATGCTGCCAATGACCTGAGTGAGTGTTGTAAGCGCTTGTGCAGTTTTCTGCGCAAATTGTTCTGGAGTTACAGGCTGTACATTATGTGGCATAAAACCACCCCCTAAAACAAAAAAAATACAGGCATTTAGCCTGTTTAAAACTCAGTTTTGTTTTTCTTTAAAATTACTGCAATAGTTGAAATACCACATAAAACCTATTCCAAATATTAAACCAATAAAAAGGCCCGTTCCAAGTCCTGCTGCAAACTGGTATGTATTTATCATCTTTATCATCTCCTTTTTTTGAATTTTATTTATGTAAAAAGTCCAGCAAGGCATTTTTAACTTTTTTGTTATCTCTCAATCTTTGTAGCGCTCTTTTTTCAATTTGTCCTACACGTTGTTTGGAAATATTTAATTTTTTTGCTGCTTCTTTTAGTGTCATAGGCTCTCCATTCAATCCGTACCGCATTTCTAGAACACTACGCTCTCTATCGGGCAAAGCTTTTAAACATTCTTTTAAGATTTTTCTTAATTCTTTTAATGAGTAACTTCTATCAATTTCATTTTCGATTTGTTCATCTGAAATAATGTCCAACAGCTCCGTGTTATAATCTTCATTTAACTGCTGATTTAAACTCACTCCAGAATTTTTTAAGTTTAAAAGACTTACGACTTCTTCTATTTTTATTCCTGTTTCTTTAACAATTTCCTCCAAAGGCACTTCGCCCCTAATCTGTTCAAGTCTTAATTGAGCAGATAATATTTGATTAAGCTTTTGATAAGTTTTTATAGGAAAATGTATTATCTTTGAACGTTCCCATATATAGCGCTGGATTTTCTGTCTTATGTAAGGAACTGCATAAGTGGAAAATTTATAACCTTTTGTGTAATCAAATTTTTCTATTGCTGTAAGCAATCCTATAAATCCTTCCTGTATTAAGTCATCTAATTCTACTCCGTAAGTTTTTGAAAAATTAACAGCAATGCTTATAACAAGGCCCCTATTTCTTTCAACTATTTCATCTTTTGCCTTTTTCTCTCCCCTTTTTAATCTCTCAAAAAGTTCAATTTCTTTACTTTTTTCCATCACAGGAACACTCACATCCTAGCACCTCCACAAAACGTTTTGCAATAACTGTCATTGTCCTTTCTGGTTGATTATAAAAAAATAAAATGCCCAAGCAGCAATAACTACCCAGACATAAATTAAAACAAGAACCAGTCTGTGGGGTATGTGTTCTGAATAGTAAGTTTTGGTACCAAACTGTATAGCAAAATATGTTAGCAACAGAGCTATATATAATGCACTTTTTCTCATTTTTCTTCTCCCTTCAAAAGAAAATTAAGGAGCATAATTAAAAAAAAATATTAGACCTATAAAAAGTCCTGTCCCAGGCTCTATTAAAAAAGGGTTTACTTTTATCTATGTTTTAATATCTCCTTCCTTTAAGAAAATGAAGTATTTCCTTGATTGTCTTATCTTTCTCTCTTAAATCATCACCGATGTGCGATAAATAACACAAATTCTCATCATCTATATCATCTTTTAACAATTTGATTCCAATTTCCAGCTGTATTAGAGCCTCATTAAGGTAAAACAAACAATTTTCCAGCTTACTTATACTTAATTCTCTTACTATGTCTTCCATAAAAATTCTCCTTTTATTTTTTGAAATTTTTAAGACAAAATTTTAAACATTTTTTATTAATGATTAAAATTTCCTGAGTAGACTTTTTTAACAGTATCAGGTGGAACATATAAAATGTAGTACTGCTCAGGAAAAAACTGGACTCTCAAATTCGGCCAAAACATAATTGTATCCAGCGTACTTTTGAATGATGGTATCTTTTGTACTGTTTTTATAGAAGGTTGCACTTCTGATGTTTCTATGATTGTGCAGTTATCACTGTAAATGCTTCTCAGCCTCAATCCGCCGTATTCATCTTTTACATAAAAGTAATATTTTGCAGATGACCCAATTTCTCCGATTCCTAATATAAAACCTCCATTTACTGCAGTGGTTGTTTCTAAACTATAAATAGGTTCTTGTGAAATTACTTTTTCTTGATAAACGTACGCATCTGATTCGTTTATACCAGCAAGAGGCATGAAAAACATTACAAGGAGACCTACTGTTGCCAAAGCCATTGAAAAAGTACCATCCCAGTCCTTGTCACTAAATGCTATAATTAGGGAAAATATTAAAAGGATGGCCCCCAGAATCACTTTTATTCAACTCCTTTGTTTTATTTTTTAAGTTTCAAAAGATTCTTTGGTTGGAAAAATTTCAATGCTCGTATTTTTCACACTCTTAAAATCTTAGAATAAAAATTTTTAGAGTTTAAATCAATTTTTTCACCAAACTTTCCGGCCTCCTCGTTTGTTATGCTTTTTTTATTAAATAATAAAAATTTTTTATATCTAACAAGATAAACAGCATTGTATTTCCAGAAAGCAAAAATTAAAAAAGCCTTCCCACCGGCTTTTTCAAAGTCTTTAAGAAAGGTCTTTTCTTTTTCAGAGAAATGGGATTCGGTAAGCTGTATTCTATCTGAAGTGGTTTCCTTACACTCCAGTGCAACAGGAATGCCTTTTACAACGCCCAGAAAATCTACCGGAGCACCTTTTTTGGGGAAAACTTTGCCTCCATAATTAATCCATAAAACGTTCTGCTTCAAAAGGACTCCCTGACCGGACAGCCTTAACTGCACAGCAAGGTTTTCTATGAATTCTTCCAATGCACCGCCTTTCTGCATGTATTTACATCCTTTCTTAAACCTTTTTTTGTTTATTCTTTCAAAATAGTGGGCTTTGCATCAAGTACCCACAGCTTCACATAACCGTTTTTTATATACGGGCTTACAACGAATTTTACTTCATCGCCTTTTCTGTAAGTACCATCTAAAAAGAATCCAAATTCTTCGTTGACAATTACTAGCTGCCAGTCCTGATCTATTCTTACGTCTGTAACCGTTCCTTTTAACAGAAAAGCAGGTTCCGGATTTTTGTAGCCGAAGGGTTCAAAGCTGTCAAAAGCTTTAACTTCTTCCAAATCCGGGACTTTTGTTAAAACACCGTCCAGGTCCCTTATTTCTTCTTTGGGAGGATTTTCTTCCGTGTATTTATTTAATAAGTTCCGGATTGTTTTTAAATCTCTAATGCTGTATGAAACACCTGCTGCTGATTTATGTCCTCCAAAAGTTATATCTACATGTTCAGATACGTACTTAAAAGCTTCCATTAAATCAAAATCTCCGTAAGTTCTTACTGAAGATACTGCTTTTCCGTTTTCGTCTATACTGCTTACCATTACAGGTTTCTGAAACTTCTCGGCAGCCCGTCCTGCAATAAGTCCCATTATACCTCTGGGGCAGTTTTTAAAGGCATATATTAAAAATTTGTTTTCACTGTCTTCTATACGGCTTAAATACTGATTTACAAGCTCTAAACGCTTTCTGTTCAGCTCTTCAACTTCCTCAGCATTTGTGCCATTGAGAAGAAGTTCTAAGCCCATCTGCGGGCTTTTCAAACGTCCTGTAGCATTGATTCTGGGAGCTATAATCCATCCTATGTCGAAACCTGTAAGATTTTCATGGTTTCTTCCTGCAACTCTCAGGATTTCTTTTATGCCTTTTATGGGCTGCTTTCTCATAAGCTCAAGGCCTTTTCTTGCAAGATACCAGTTGTTTCCGTCCAGAGGAACGACGTCGGCGACAGTTGCAAGGCCTGCAAGCTGTATCATTGCAGGAGTTACTGAAAGATTTCTCTGCCTTAAAAGTTCTCTTGCCACTAGATATGCCACTCCTGCTCCTGCATAGTCCTGATATTTGTCCTTGTAAAGCTTGGGATTAAAAATTTTGTACGCATCGGGAAGAGGGTACTGTGGTTCGTGATGGTCTGTTATGATTAGTTTAATGCCCAGCTCTTTAGCTGCTTTTGCTGCATCAACAGCAGTTATGCCATTATCTACAGTAACAACTGTTTCAAAACCCTCTTCCTTTATACGCTTTAAATGAAGAGGTTTTATGCCGTATCCTTCTTTTCTTTCCGGCAAAAATATCTTGTTCTGGATTCCTAAAACATCCAAAGCATTTTTGAGTATAAGTGAAGAGGCAATTCCATCAACATCATAATCTCCAAATATAGCAACTCTTTTGCTGGTTAAGATAGCTTTGACAATGTCAGAAAGGGGGAAGTCGCTGGATGTTACAGGATATTTCCTTTGAAGTTCAATTTTTGTATTTGGATTATATCTCCAGAGCATATAAAATCCCCCTTTCCATTTGTTCTTTTTGTTCTTTAAGCCTCTCCTTCAAGGCCGTGTACCTTTTTGAGCTGTCAATTGTATTTATTGCTATTTTAAGGGCCTGCATGTCTCCAAAGATTTTTACTATGTTTCTTGCTCTTGTAACAGCAGTGTACAGAAGGTTTCTCTTCAGCATGATGTAGTGATTCATTGCAATTACTACGATTACCGTATCATACTCACTGCCCTGAGATTTATGTATCGTAATCGCATAAGCAGGAATAATTTCTTTTAGCTCCTCTTCTACCAGATCGACTATTCGCCCGTCAAAATCTATTACAACATGCCTTAGACCCTCTTCGTCTCTATAAGCCCTTTTTACATAGCCCGTGTCTCCATTAAAAATTTCTTTTTCGTAGTTGTTTTGAGTCTGCATGACTTTGTCCCCGACTCTAAATATTTTGCTGCCATATGTTATTTCTTCTTTTTGAGGATGCGGCGGATTTATTCGTTCCTGTATCAGCCTGTTCAATTCCAGAGTGCCTATATCCGTCTTTTTCATTGGTGTTAAAATCTGAACGTCATCAAGTGTTTTGCCTTTTTCAAGTTCTTTTACAAACTCTTCTACAACCTGTTCCGGACTTACAAGTTCATGGAAGATAAAATCTTTGTTATTGAAGCGCACCATTTTGCCTTCTTTTATGAGTTTTGAATTGATGATTATTCCTGACGTTTCTTCCTGCCTGAAAATAACATCAAGTTTTGTTACAGGTATTACACCTGACTCAATTAAGTCTCTTAAGACGTTTCCTGCGCCTACTGATGGAAGCTGATCCATGTCTCCTATTATGATGAGCTTGGCATCTTCTCTCAAGGCTTTTAACAGGCTTGCAGCAAGTTCATTGTCAACCATTGAGAATTCGTCTACTATGACAACATCTTCATCAAGAGGATTAAGCTCATTTCTGAAAAATCTCACGCTTCTAAATTCTTTATCAAATCTTGCTTCTAGCAATCTATGAATTGTTTTAGCTGGGTAGCCTGTTACTTCTTCCAGCCTTTTTGCTGCCTTGCCTGTAGGAGATGCTAAAGCCACAAGCTTATCTTGTTTTTGAAAAATATACAGAAGAGCGCTGACAATCGTCGTCTTTCCCGTACCGGGGCCTCCTGTTATGATGGATATGTTGTTTTCTACCGCCTTTTTTATGGCTTCTTTCTGTTTTGGACTGTACCTGATATTTTTTGCAGCCCCTGCTTCTTTGATAAGCTCATCAATACTGCTTATTCTCCAGGGCTCTTCATTGAGCATCTTAACAATTTTCTCAGCAATGTACTTTTCACTGTAAAAGTTTTTGGGCAGGTACACTTTCCCTTTATCGTCATAAAGTTCCTGTACAGCTGTTAGATATAGAGCTTGATCTAAAACTT
The DNA here is from genome assembly GCF_018588165.1 of Thermoanaerobacter sp. CM-CNRG TB177. NCBI lineage: Bacteria > Bacillati > Bacillota > Clostridia > Thermoanaerobacterales > Thermoanaerobacteraceae > Thermoanaerobacter > Thermoanaerobacter sp. CM-CNRG TB177. The sequence continues at coordinate 14,179 of NZ_JAFCAC010000045.1, read as the reverse complement.
TTGTGTACCCTACTTTTAAAATCTTCTCCGAAGCTGCTTTGCATAGTGTTGTAATCGGCAGGTATAAGTGTCCTTCTGTTTCTGCAAGGTACAGCGTATATTTTAAGCCTGACTGAATCCTGTACGTGTTATCTTTCTCTATTCCAAATTTTACTGCTATTTCATCGGCTTTGATAAAGCCTATCCCATCGACTTCTTCTGCGATTTTGTAAGGGTTTGCTTTTACCTGAACCAGTGTATTACTGCCGTAACGGTCATAAAGTTTTTTTATCATGTTAAGTGAAAAACCCAGAGGCAGAAGCTCAAGCTTTATTTCGTTGAATTCTTTATTCTGTGTAATTTCTGCACTTACTGAATCAACTACACTCTGTGGTATTCCAATTTCTCTGAGCCTTTCGGGGTTTTCTTCAATAACCTGCAAAGCGTCCCTTCCAAATGCTGCAACTATTTTTCTTGCCCTTACCGGGCCTATCCCTTTTATGTTCTGCAGGAAAATTTCTATGTCGCTTTCTTCAACTTCTCTGGACATTTCTGCGAACACAACTTTAAACTGCCTGCCGTATTTTGAGTGGACGTACCATTCTCCTATCAAATCCAGCTTCTGGCCCTGTTTGTAACTGCCCTGGAAGGTTGCAACAAAGTTGTTGTCCTCTGTTCGGACGGCTGCAACCGTATAGCCATCCTCAGAGGAAAAAATAATTTTTTCAATTGTGCAGTTTTTTATTTCTTCCAGGTTTGTATTCATGCAACCACTTCCCGCAGTTATTGTATCTTCATGATCTGCTCAGGTGAAAAATCTATTCCTAAGTCCCTGCCGAACATTTTTAGGCAAACTTTTATATTACTACTGTTAACTTCTATGATTTCTCCAATAAAGTTTTCAAAAGGCCCGTCTATGATTGTTACAGTATCACCCGCTTTGAATTCGTCATTTGCACTGTCTGTCAGCCCTGCCCTTTTTGTTTCCGCCGGAGTTATAGGCTCTGGCATATTCCCTCCACCGACAAAGTGTGCTACGCCGTTCACTCTCCTTAACGCTGCCATAACCTCATCAGTCATAACTGCCTTGACAAATACATATCCGGGAAATATTTTTTCTTCGATTTGCTTTATTTTGCCTTTTCTGGAGACAGTCTTTTTCTGCGTTGGGACTTCCGCCTTTATAATTAATCCGTTATATTTTTCTGTTTTAGCTAGACTGTTAATATGCTCTTTTACTCTTTTCTCAGCATTGTGGTACGTGAAAATCACATACCACATTGGTTTTTCTTTTGTTTTTGTTAATTCCTGCACTTCACTCATTTTTATCACTCCTCAGCTTAATTATACACCTATTAATTAACTGTGTCAATATTTAAATATACTTTTCGCTGTGCTTAAAGCGTAAATAAGCCCTTTGTTTCGAGGTGTTTTTTTAACTCCTCTGCATTAAAAGTCCATGTCTCTATTTCGCTTTTATTCCCCTTCTGCAGAGCTTCTGCAAGCCTTTTCAAAGCATTGTAATAAAAAGCTCTGTCCAGGTCAGATGTGCTTTTTGCAAGCCTGTCCCACTCCTTTGGAGACCTCGAAAGAGCAATTTTATGCACTTCCTGCATTTCAGCAGCACTCCTTTCTCACTTAAATTCACCAGGCCATCTCTGAAGGGAAAATGTTTATCACTTACTATTGCAGCATATCAAGGGTATCCGAGCAGTCTTCTTTCCAGTTCTTCTATGCTTTTATCTACAACACCAGGTAAATTTCTTTCTTCTCTGCCTTTCCTGTAGCTGTACTCAAGCAGCTTCTTTTCCAGTTCTTCCACGTTGTAACTTCTCTGAGTATAGCTGTTAAAGTAGTTTCTGGGCGGAGTAAATTCTTTTTGCGTCTTGCAGTTAAAAGACTGCATGTCCCAGTTATTTTTCAGTGTAGAAACAAGAAAACCTTCAGGATTGATAATTTCTTCCTGCAGTGCTGCTTTTTCTAAATAAGCTACAGCATTTGTTATTCTCTCTTCAGGATATTTCTTTAAAAGAGTAGCAAAAAAGGACAGTTTATCTCTTCCAGTGATTTTTTGATATTGTTTATTTATTTCAGCAGCAGCACCAGCCGAAGGCTGGGAATTTACCCCACCGTCAGGTGGGGTATTGTTTGTAATAATCTCTGTTGTAATCTTTGTAGTATTCTCTGTAGTAATCTCTGTATACGTCCCCCGTTCAGATGTAGGACCTCCTACATTAGAATGTGGGAGGTCCCCCGTTTTAATGTGGGAGGTCCTACATTCAAATGTAGGAGGTATCACAGATGTAGGAGGTATTACATTAGAATGTGGGAGGTCCCCCATTCTAATGTGGGAGGTTTGAGTATGACCTTGCTGAATATTTTTTGGTTGAGAAAAATATAATTCATTGTCTTCTTTTTTCGTAGTTTCCGTAGTTTCTGTAACCGGATTCAAGTCGCTATATGTGATTTCTTTTATTTTCTCAGTTACCGGTTCAATAAACATTATATTTGTTAAAGTTAATCCCTTGTCCGTCTTCAAATTGCGAAATTCTACTTTAATAAGACCTAGTTTTTGAAGATATTTTATTGCTTCTTGAACTTGTCTTTTGGTTAAGCCAAATTGATCTGCAAAACTTTGATACGAACGCTGAAGTTTGTCGCCATTAAATTTTTGTTTGTATCCAATAACTTCTCCTGTATAAGGGTTTCTCTCAATTTTGGGTCTGTACCAATAAACAATTTCTGATAAAATAATAATTGCATTGAGATTTGGTTTTCCGGACGGATAGGTTATTTTTTTATACCACTGTGCAGGAATAATATTCCCTTCAAAATTTAATTCCATCATTTTCTTTACTTCCGGGTTAATATAGTTATTATTTCTTATATTTTCCATAAAATAACCTCCTAAACTTAAAAATTTTTCAGCAAAAACTTAAAATTGACTAAAAAAAACAACGTCTAACATGAAAAGACAATTTGACGTTTCGGAGAGTTAACATTTTGTCCCTTCGAAGGGACAAAATGACGTTTCGGAGGGTTAATTTGATGCCTCATAAAGTCATAGTTCCTTCTTAAGGGAGAAAAGTTATGTAGTGCGTAAGAAGGCCCTTAAAAAACAAAAAAGGCAGCCAGCTGGCTGCAAAAACAAATAAAGGCTAGGGGGAATTTTTTGACCCGCAGAAGGACGAATACACAGGCCCAAGGGGGACGAACAGCCCGTGCAGTGCGCCCTCCCTCAATAAAAAAGGGACGTTTTGTTACGCCCCTGAAAAGTCTTATATGAACTTTTGAAAAAGTACAGCTATAAACATAAGGCCGAACGCAAGTCCAATTAAAATGTCTAGTATTGAACCTGTACGTACCAGAGGTATTTTAAAACTTTTGTTATAGGGATAAAGCACAGGAATACCTGATGGAGTGAACAGATCTGTTGCAAGGTGTGTAGTATAACCTATTAGTGCAGGCGGTAGAATAGTCCTATCTGACATAAATAAAATAAATGTAAAAAATAAAAAGCCTGCAAGAGAGTGTGTAAAACCTCTGTGAGGGCCTATAAAAGCAAGCCCTATATAGGTTAAGTACAATATTAGACTTAGCAGTAAAAAGTATTTGTATTTAAATAAAAAATACCCTGCAGCTATCAGTGCAGGGAAAGTTAATGCTCCTGTATATTTGTTTAACTTGTGTCTCAACATGCTACCCGGTGTATCTATGTCAGGTAAAAGTGAGCTTGCAGCAGCAACAGCTAAATTAATCGGCAGCTGTGAAGGATCTTTTGTGAGGAGAGCTGTTGCTGCAAGTGCTACTGCCATGTGTGTGCGCCCTAACATTTTAATCAACTCCATCCGATAGTATTTATAGAGAAATATTTTGTAACTTTTTTGTAAAGGAGAGTGAATTATGGATACGTTATTATCTGCCATTTTTTCCTTATTCAAAAATATTTCAAGAAATTCTTACAAAACAACATATAGGTTTTTCACAATTCTGATAATATCATTTACTTTTAAGTATTTTTATCCTAATATATTTTTTCTATTTTTAAATCAATTTAAGGAGTACAAAAAAACGATAGTATTGTTCATAAAATTTCTTACATTAGCGTTTTTTACATATGGTAATATTGAAACTGTTTTTCTGCTTTTTTATGTTTTGGTAGTATCTTTAAAAGCCCTATTTTATTATGTTAACAGATTTAACCATTATAATACATACAAAGAATGTTGGGATGACCTTATAAAAGATTCATATATCACAATTGCAGTAGATAAGCTTACTTTTGCATACAGTTGTGCTTGGATTGGTTTTGGATATATTTTGTTATTAAACAATAATTATGTTGACTTGATAAAAGAATTTTTCAACATAATTACATTTAAAATGTCTTTTCTTTTTACATGGGTTTTTATACCTATTTCTGTTGTTATGTTTTTGGTAGGGTATATACCTTACTTTATAAAATCTTTTTTCTTGCCTTAACATGAGTAACAAAATATTTTTATTTACAATTATTCCTTAATAAAAACTCTACTTAATAAAAAATGTATTTTTTTATAATCCTTAAAGTTCATGTATAACCAGCACAAAAAAGTCAAGGCGCTTATTGCTATGCTAGTCAGCGTGCAGCATAATAGGTTTTTTGTGTATAAGAATAAGGCATTAGATAGTATTGCTCCAAAAAAAACTGAAAAAGCCCATCTAGTCTTAACTTTTTCAATTACAACTTCTTTTTCTTTTTCAGATAAATTTTCAAGTTCTTTTTCTTTGTCTGTTATGGACGGAAGACCTAAGATAATAATTATAACTATAACAAAACTCCCTGCTATTATAATAAACTCAGCAAAAAGAATTGAAAAATATGTTATGGCATGTATCAGATTGTTAAATATGCTTGCTGTTGTTATAGAAATGTTACTTGTCATTATACTCACATCCTTTCTATTCTTAGACTTTACAACAGGTTTGCTAAGAAAAATAAAAAGCGTCCTAACGCCTATCAGTGTCTGCTTTGATGCAGGCAGGTAATACTGTAGATAAGTTATCTCTACCTAAGTGAAATTATTGAAAAAATAGAATTGCAGGGACCAGGTTAGTAGTAGCGTCTATGTTAACTAAAATAAATATTAAAAATTAACGATTATTATGTTAGAAAATCTTATTCAAGTGCAGGTGAATATACAATGTATATTGTTACTCTTTTAGGCAATTTATTATCGATAATTTCTTCGCTAATTACAATCATAAGTTTTTTATCTCAAAAAAGTAAAAAACACACATCAACTAATGTCGTTCACAATATTACACAAACTAGCAAATTATCTAAAAATAATATATTCACAAGTATAGCTGAAGAAGTTTTAAAAGCAATAGATTCGTTTTTTGTAGACCTATCTAACAATCCCATTGCTTTTATTATAATAATGATTGCTATTATTTACGCAGTATATTTTTCTTTACTAAAAGCATATTTTTATATTTTTAATTTAATAGCAATATCGTCTTTAGTGGTTATAATGGTGGTACTGTTAAATACTACTAAAAAATTCTTCTTAAAGCAGATAGTTGGATTTAGTGATTTTTTTTGTATCTTTTATATGGTTTGTTTTATTTATTATATTACTTAAACATTATAACCAAATATATCTACCGCAAAGCTTCTATTTTTTCACAACTGAAAAATATAACAGTACCTTTCTAACTAATCTACCTCAGAGTATAAATTATATATTTTCCGTTATTTTACTAATCATATCCTGGTTTATTAATATCTGCATAACCTTTACATACTTAACCAATAAAGAAATTTCCATACATAAAGTTGTTTTTTGGTTATCTATTGTTATAATTAATTTGGCATCTATTTTCGGCGTTATATTAAAAGTTTTTAAATTGTTCAAATAGCAATACTTAGTATGACAATAGTAGGTAATATATACCAAAAAATTTTAGTTAACACATTTTCGCTTTCTTTGCTTATTGCATAGGCTGTTAATAAAATATTTGTAAAAAGAAGAAACGCTGACCATCCTATATAGCTTTGCAAATTATTTTCTGGTGCAATATATATGTGATAATTTATTAGTTCATTTTTTACATTTGCCAAAGATAAAATTGAAATAGTGTTAAGCCAATAAATAGCAAATGTCACTACAAAAAATACCCCACTCATCTTCTTCCCGTTATTCATATTTACTCACTCCAATTTCAATTTATTTTAAAAAAAAACAAAAGGCGCCCTAACGCCTATCAATGCCTAGAGAGGCGAAGTCACCGCCCCTCTGCTCCTTCTACCTACGGTAGGTGAGCTTAATTCTTTACACGGGCAGGCAGGATTTGAACCTGCTTTGCTGCGCAACTGCGTGCCTGCCGGCTGGGTTCACCCTCGGCAGCCACGAGGTAACGCCTCTATCCGACACGCAGTATCCGGTGTGTTCCCACCACACCGCTGCCCGACAGAAAAAATTGCACTGTTTATTTCAGTGCTCCGTTTCTTTTTTATTTTCTTTTTCTACCCTGGACAGTGTTTCTTTTTCTGTATTTGATGTCCATTTTTCTGATTCTATTTTGTCTTTGTACTCTTTAAATTGTGACAGTATAATTTTATGAGGATCGTATGTTTTGGGGAGGTCAGCAGGTTTTTGTGAGGGGTTTATGTACCTGAGTTTTCCTTTTATTTCTATGTATTGACTTAATGAAAATTCTACTAGCTGTGCATTAGTTATTTTTCTCTTTTTTGAACTTATACGGGCATGGATTTCCTGCTGTTCCATCATACCCCACCAAAGCCTTTCTTCCTCTTCCTGTTTTTCTTTTTCTATTTTTTTGAATTTAAATTTTGCTAATTTATGGTTTTCTAGACTTTTTTCTTTTTTTCTTTGTTTTATTTTTTCATATTCCGGATCTTCTTTAATGGCTTTTTTTACTGTAAAAAGGCTGCAGTTGAGTATTTTGGCAATTTCTTTCTGTGTCATTCCCTCTCTATGTAGTTTCTGTATTTCTTTTATAAAAATTGCTGGGTAACTCACCTTGTTTTCCCCCTTAAAATATACTAGTTTCTTGGGAAATACTGGTGTTTTCAACCTTTTTTGTCTCCTGTTTTTGGGTACAAAAAGACTATATAAGGCTATGTGCCCTTTTGCAAAAAGCTTTGTTATAGGACTTTTCTTTCTTCTGCAACCCTTTTTAGCCATTCTTTGAGCAGTTCTCGGTTTATTAAAAACTTTGTACCAACCCGAAAGGCTGGGAAGCCCGATTCTGGGTTGTGGGCCAGTTCTAGCAATTTATCTCTGCCGATTCCGGTGTATCTTGCTGCTTCCTCTATTGTTAGTGTTAATTTAGGATTCATGGCTTCCTTAACTGCTTCTTTTATGGTTTCTTGTAGCTGTTCAAGGATATTCTCTTCTACTGCTACCTTTGAAGGCATATTGTGATACCCCCTTTTAGGTAGTAAATTTTGAATATTCTATTTTCTTTATGCAATTTCCGGTTTATTTGCTTTATCGTTGTATAATTCTTCTATAGGCACTTCCAAGATTTTTGCTATTTCTGCTAAAGTTTCCGCTTTTATATTTCTTTTCCCACTTTCTATGTAATGGTAACCTGTTCCGCTTTTATATCCTATTTTTTGTGCAAGTTCTTTTTGTGACATTCTTTTTGCTTTGCGTAAAGCTCTGATTTTTTCTAAATTTACTTGCATAAGTAAACCCTCCAAATTGGTAGTTTGTTACCGTACTGGTAGCCTAAATATATTATAAACTACCGAATTGGAAATGTCAATACTTAATTTTCCGATTTGGTAGTTTCACTTTAAAAAAAATTTCCGTTGCGGTATAATTATATTACCAAAATGGTAAAAACAAAAAGGGGGATAAAAAGTTGTTAGGAGAGAGAATTAGGAAAGCAAGGTTAGCAAAAGGTTTGACACAAAAACAATTAGCGGAAATGTTAAATATAACAGACGCAACTGTTAATAGATATGAAAAAGGTATAAGGAAACCAGATCCTGAAATGCTTAAAGCAATAGCGGATGTTTTAAATGTATCTATTGATTATCTTCTTGGCAAAACAGATATTCCTAATATTCATATACCCGAAAGTTATTCTCAAAAGCATGAAGTTACTAAACGAGATTTAGCACAATATGAGGACTTCGTAAAGCATGTTAATGCTTTTTTTATGGATGATAAAGTTGCAGATGAAGATAAAGAAAAACTTTTTAAAGACATATCCGAACTTTTCTGGAAGGCCAAAGAAATAAACAAACAAAAATATGGAAGGAAAAAGAAAAAAGCTGATTAGAGAGGTGCTTCACATGTATGAGAATAGGTGTATTAAAAAAATTTATAAAAAAGTGAAGCACCTTGTACGAGAACATGAAACAAGAGACCCTAAAAAACTTGCGGAGTATTTAGGAATTCATGTAGTATACAAAAGCTATTCTCTATATACAAAAGGTTATTTTATAAAAACCCTGCGGAATAAATTTATTATTGTTAATGATGAGCTGGATGAAAACGAAAAGAAAATCGTCCTGGCACATGAGCTGGGACATGCCGTGCTTCATTCTGCTAAGCCTATTTCTTTCATCAGAGAGTATACACTTTTCCCAGTTGGAACGTATGAAGAAGAAGCAAATATATTTGCTGCGGAATTATTGATTGATGATAGTGATATAGAAGAGTTAAAGTATCTTTCAGTATCCCACATTGCTGCTGTTCTGGGTGTTAGTGAAGGACTTGTAAAATATAAACTTTTAAAGTTTTTATAAAAAAATTTTACGCAGGAGGAGATGTTATGGCTAAGAAGACGAATTATGTTAAAAACGGAAAAGAGTATTACCGTGTAACAGTTACTATTGGGAGAGATGAAAATGGAAAGCTAATACGTAAAGAATTTTATGGAAAAACAAAAAAGGAAGCTGAAGCAAAGAAAGAAGAATATTTAAACGGAATAAGAAACGGATTGAATGTTGATTTTCAAGATGTTACTTTGGGAGATTTAATGCATACATGGCTTTTTGAAGTAGTGAGAATGTCAAGAAAGCCTGCTACGTTTGTGAAATATGAAGGACATTATAGAAATTACATAAAAAATAGTGAACTATATGGAATGAAAATCAGTATCATAAAGTCGATACAAATACAGAGGTATTACAACAAGCTATATCAGCAAGGGAAAAGCAGTAAAACAATAAAAGCTTTGAACAATTTTTTGAAGACGTTTTTTAATTATGCAGTAGATGAAGGATATTTAGCTAAAAATCCATGCACAGGGAAGAAAATAGTTATACCCGGTACTCCAGAAGAAAAAATTGAAACAGAAATTGAAACTTTTTCTGATGAGGAAATAAAGAAAATTAAAGAAGCATTAAAAGGGCATCGTCTGAAGGCACTGTTTTTGCTGGCTTTTGGAACAGGTCTAAGGCAGGGAGAATTGTTGGGATTGAAATGGACAGATATTGACTTTGAAAAAAAGGAATTAAGGGTTCAGCGTATGATTAAACAAGTTACTATTATTGATGAAAAAGGAAATAGAAAATATAAAACTATTGAACAAATACCAAAAACAAAAAACAGCATAAGGACAGTTCCAATTCCATCATCACTTATACCAATGCTAAAGGAGCACAGAAATAGGCAAAGGGAAGAAAAATTAAAGGCAGGCTCAGTCTACCTCAATGATGTTGAAAAAGGATATGTGTTTACAACAGAATTGGGCAATACTATAGATGCAAGTAACCTTTTAAAGACATATAAAAAAATTTTAAATAGAGCAGGAGTACCTTATAGAAAATTTCATGCCATACGACACACGTATGCAACAAAACTATTTGAAAGGGGCGTACCACTCAAAACAGTATCAGAATTATTAGGGCACTCCAACATCTCTATCACAGCAAATATTTATACTCATGTAATACCTAAACAAAAAACTAACGCAGTAGAAACACTAAATGACCTTTTTATTTAGAAAAACAGCTTTTTAAAGGCTTTGTTTTATTCCCACACTTTTCCCACAAAAGTTTTAGAAAGTTATAGAATGTTTTAGTACGTTAAAGTACAAAAAAGCAGTATTTATGCGAGTTACGGGGCAATATAGGGAATTATAAATTACTTGGAAATGACATACATATTCCAAGGTAATTTATCTATAAGACGATTCTTATAAATAGAATCTGCTCCCATAAATATATATCTTAAATTATTCACCTGTGGTATTTTTACTTCAACCCAAATTTTATTTCCATGGATTATAGGTTTTGCTGCTATGACATCTGTCAAAGAATTTTCCGCCCTTTTATACTGATACAATTTTTCATCTACAACTCCTAAATCAATACGTTTTATATCATTTTGATCTTTATAAAATAGCCTCATTTCAATATGGTAAATTACTTTTTTAGATATTGGTCTTGCCGATTCTAATCCAATATACAATTTATTATCGTAGTAAAAAGCTCCTAGTCGCGTTAAAACTGCACTTCTGTATATTTTTCCATTTAATATGCCCCCAGTGTACACTTTTAAAAGAGTATGGGGCAAAGTTCTGGTTTGTAAATCTGGCTTTGAATCAACTACAGGAATACTTATGACAGGTTTTGTAGCAAATAATTCGGTTTTTCTTACAAAAGCCATCAAAAAGGGTTTTATAACTTCTGTTTGAGTTCTATATTGTTTTATAGCAGTCCTCTTTAAATCTACTTCCTTTGGAGTTAAATCAAAAGATTGCCATTCTGTGTTACTATCTTTCATATCTACAGGAGGTAACATGGGTCTATTTTCCTCTGCCATCCATGGCACTGGCCACTGAGGATGGTGAACTAAAAACATATGCTCTCGCACATTTATATTCATGGCTGTTATGGTATATCTAACAAAATTGCTTACTGCCCAATGGTCGGGATGTATGTCGTCTGCCAAAGGATAGTATATATCTGTCGGTTTAAAGTTCTTAATTATTTCTGTCAACTCATCTACTAAGTTTTGACCTGTATAAGGGATTCCCGGTTTATATACCGTATCATAAGGAGCATATGCCACACGAGTTCCGCCACTCACTCTTGGACGATCATTATCCCAATATTGGCTCCACAAAAATCTGGTGCTCCCATCAGCAAACCCTAAAAAAACTAAATCTTTTCGCGGTAATCCCAAAACTCTCATAGCTGTAATACTCTCTTGCTGCCTTGCCAGTCCAAGGCGATAAAAATCTTGAGGAGTAGGGTTTGTTTTACCACAAAACGCCGTTGCAGCTTTTTTGTAACTTTCTCCACTGGTGACAATTACTACTTTAATAGGCCTTTTAAGTGCTACAGCCCTTTGAATAATTCCTGCCATTCCTAAAGTCTCATCATCAGGATGAGGAACTACAATGAGAATTCTTTGCCCAGGATCATCAAAAGTTGGCAGTGTACCTTTTTCTGTGAAGTTTGCAATAGCCACTCCCCAATTCATTATATATGATATTCCTATTAATAAAGCAATAAACAAAGAAAAGTAAATAGTCCGTTTATTTATCATGTTACTCTGCCTCCATTCATGCTATTATTTTACTATACATTTATGAACAAATTATTACATGATATCAAATTTTGAAAAATATTTTGTTGTGCTACAATCATACTATGAAGAAAAAATAAAAAGGGGGAAGGATTGATATGTTTGTAGATTTTCATTGTGATACTCTTTATCGTTTAGTGGACAAAAAAATAGATTTCGCTGAAAGGTCAAAAGAAGGTCATGTGGATTTACAAAGGATGAAAGAAGGCAAAGTCCATCTGCAGGTTTTTGCTGTATTTGTAGACCCAAAACAAATGAGAAAAAATGCTGCCACAATGGCTTTAAAAATGATTGACAAAATGCATGAAGTAATCGAAGAAACAAAAGAATTTAGATTAATATTAAAAGGAGAAGATATAGACAAAGCAAAAGAAGAAGAAAAAATTGGAGCATTGCTTTCTATAGAGGGTGGCGAAGCTTTAGAAGGTGAAATTTCTCTTCTTAGGATGTTTTATAAATTAGGGGTAAGAGCTCTCACTTTAACTTGGAGTTTGAGAAACGATTTAGGGGACGGAGTAGACAGTGTTAAAGAAGCGGGGCTTACTTCCTTTGGCAGAGAAGTTGTAAAAGAAATGAATCGCTTAGGAATGATTGTAGATGTATCTCATCTTAATGAAAAAGGAATTTGGGATGTAGTAGAACTTAGTGAGAAACCAATTATAGCTTCTCATTCTAATGCTAAAACCCTATGCTCCCACAGAAGAAATTTAACAGATAAGCAAATAAAAGCGATAGCTCAAAAAGGCGGTGTAATTGGAATAAATTTTGCTCCACAATTTTTAAGAGATGAAGGTCAAGCTACATTAGAAGATGTTTTAAATCATATAGATTATATATGCGAATTAGTAGGAGAAGATTATATAGGTTTTGGTTCTGACTTTGACGGGATTAGCAGTACTCCTGAAGGATTAAAGGACATATCTTATTTCCCCGCAATTTTAGAAGGACTAAGAAAAAGAGGATACACCCAAGAACAGATTGATAAGATTTCTCACAGAAATTTTGAAAATCTTATCAAAAAAATTCTAATATAAAAACAAAAAGAGCCCTGGAATACTCCAAGGGCTTGCATATGTTAAAGGGGGAGTCATTGTTTTGACCAAGTATACATTATACAGTCCTTTTTCAAAAAAATCAAGACCTCATAAAAAATTTTTTTGAGGGATAGGGGGTATTTTTAAGGGAGCTCATCTTATATTATAACCAAATTTGTGAGTTTTAAAATTAAAATCTCGTTAATTTTGTTAAGTTTATGTTAAATTTTTGTTAATTGGCGTTATTTTCTTCAAAAAGAAGTGCTGTTGAATATAGTATACAAAAGATTTATAATAGAGGTAGATAATGAAACATAGGGGGTAAAGTCATGGATATTGAAATAATAAGAAAAACTGATCCAGAAATCGCAGACGCAATTGAAAAGGAGCTTATAAGGCAGAGAAATAAAATAGAGCTCATAGCTTCTGAAAATTTTGTAAGTAGAGCCGTAATGGAAGCAATGGGGTCCCCTCTTACTAATAAATACGCAGAAGGGTATCCAAATAAAAGGTATTACGGCGGTTGCGAATATGTGGATATAGCTGAAGAATTAGCAAGAGAAAGGCTCAAAAAACTTTTTGGTGCTGAACACGCAAATGTACAACCTCATTCAGGAGCACAGGCAAACATGGCTGCTTATTTTGCTCTTATAAAGCCAGGAGATACTGTGCTGGGAATGGATTTAGCCCATGGAGGGCACCTCACTCATGGAAGCAAAGTCAATTTTTCAGGCCAAATCTATAATTTCGTATCTTACGGAGTAAGAGAAGATACAGGATATATAGATTACGATGAAGTAGAAAGAGTCGCAAAAAAGCACAAACCCAAATTGATTGTCGCAGGTGCTAGCGCTTACCCAAGGATAATCGATTTTAAGAGATTTAGAGAAATTGCAGACAAGGTTGGAGCTTACCTAATGGTAGATATGGCTCATATAGCTGGTCTTGTAGCAGCAGGTCTTCATCCTAATCCTGTTCCTTATGCAGATGTCGTTACGACTACCACCCATAAGACTTTAAGAGGCCCAAGAGGAGGAGCTATTCTTTGCAAAGAAGAATACGCAAAAGCAATAGACAAAGCACTCTTCCCGGGCACACAAGGTGGCCCTTTAATGCATATAATAGCAGCAAAAGCCGTTTGTTTTAAAGAAGCTCTCACCGATGAATTCAAAGAATATCAAAAAAGAATTGTCGAAAATGCAAAAGCTTTAGCAAATGCATTAATGGAAAGAGGAATAAATTTAGTGTCAGGTGGAACTGATAACCACTTGATGTTGTTGGATTTAAGAAACACAGGAATAACAGGCAAAGAGTTAGAAACAAGATTAGATGAAGTAAACATAACTTGCAACAAAAATGCTATACCTTTTGACCCATTAGGGCCAAATGTAACTTCTGGTGTGAGACTGGGAACTCCAGCTGTTACAACAAGAGGTATGAAACCTGAAGATATGGTAGAAATAGCGGACATTATAGTCAATGTAATAAGGGATGAAAACTATAAAGAAAAAGCAAAAGAAAGAGTAGCAAATCTTCTCAAAAAATACCCTCTTTATGAGGACCTCATATAAAGAAGATAGGGAAAGTCTTTTACTGACTTTCCCT